>CANQKP010000052.1 GCA_947624495.1 uncultured Monoglobus sp.
AAATAACCGTGAAATTTATTCTACAAATCTGCCGCACCGTGCTATTGCGGTGTATATGTATTTGCGTGACCGAGCCTGTAAGAACGGCTCATGCTACCCCGCTATCAGCACGATAGCTCAGGACTTGAAGATGTCCAAAAGCACAATCAAACGTGCGCTCGGCGATCTCGAAAAAGCAAAATACATTCGGCACGAACGCAGATACAGACAATCGGGCGGCAACTCGTCAAATTTATATTTGTTGAGTCATCCGCCCTAAATTTTTTGAAAAAACAGTTACTGACAAGGACGAATTCTGCCCTGTCGGTGGTCTATGGATAGGTTCATCATGAGCCAACATATTAAGTAACCAATTTAAATTTTATTATTTCGGGAAAGGAAGTTTTTTATGCACTACATCAATTTTTCCGAGGATGATCTATACCGCGCGAATAATGCGGATTTAGCATCTTATCTGACAAGGCACGGCGAGCGTGTGAAGCGCGTCGGCTCGACATATCAGTATATCTACACGGACGGCGGTGGAACTCACGACAGCGTGACGATCCACGGCGGTAAGTGGTACGACCACAAGAACCAACACGGCGGCTATGCGGTCAAATTTCTGCAGGAGTTCCTCGGTTTTTCTTTTCAGGATTCCGTGATTGAACTGCTCGGCGGACATTGCTCCGCGCAGACAGCAAGACCTGTTTCGCATGAGCCTCCCGCGCCTGTCGTGAAACCGTTCGAGCTGCCCGAGCCAAACTCGGATATGCGGCGGGTATTTGCATATCTCACAAAGCAAAGATTTATTTTGCCGGATATTATTTCTCACTTCGCTCACGAACACAAAATTTATGAGGACAGTAAATACCACAACGCCGTGTTCGTTGGAATGGATGAGAACGGTGTTCCCAAGCAAGCCTCGGTGCGCTCCACTCTCAGCTTCGGAAAGACATTCCGCATAACCGTTGCGGGTTCGGATACAAAATACAGCTTCTCTCATTTCGGAAATGACGAGAAGCTGTTTATTTTTGAGGCTCCGATAGATATGCTGTCATTCATCACGCTCTACCAAAAGGATTGGCAGCAGCACAGCTACATCGCTATGAACGGAGTGTATGAGAGCGCTGTGCTGAAAGCGTTAGAGAACCACACCGACTTACGGAGCGTTTATCTATGCACCGATAACGACGAGGGAGGCACAGAAGCCGCCGAGCGTTTGCGGGATATTCTTCGAGAACACGGATATACGGATATTTTTCGCATAGAGCCGCAGCAGAAAGACTGGAACGAATGCTTGAAACAGCGTTACGGCGCGGAATACCTTCCCGCAGTTCCTCACGAGCGCAAAGAACTGTACTTACAGAGCGTTGCCGAACTGACTGAAATGAAGATTAACCCGAACCGCATAGCAAATGACCTCATAGCCGCCTATAACTCCGCCGACCGAATTCGATTGGCGGAGTTTTCACTTGCAGCGAGCGAACATTTTTTGAAGATCGTTGGTGTGGAATTTCCGCTCGACCAAATGAAAAATCGGCTTTCTGCTGAATACAAATGCTATCAGGACAAGGGCAAGGTTTCTGTGAAACTCGGTAAACTGCAAAGCGCGATAACTGCCGGATTGGAGCAGCTCCGCAAACCCTCGCAGACTGTTGAAGAATTGAAAATAACTGCGCGAAAGCTCTACGATATTGCCGACCATGCTTTGCGGTTGGCGACAGAGGAAACGCTTGTTCAGCGAGCCGAGCAAAAAGAAACGTCCGAGGAAACTCCCTCAGACGAGCCGTTTCAAATGTCAATGAGTGGTTAGCTACTTCAATTCCTGTTCCAATGAATCAAACTCCTCAGTGCTGAAAAACTCACCAATCGTTATTTCAAAACCGTCACAGATTTTTTTGATCGTGGCTATACCCGGATTGACGCTCTCACCGTTCAGTATGCTCTTGATCGTTGACTGCGATATACCCGCAGCGTATGACAGACCGTTCGGCGTAATGCCGCGCTCCTTGCACAACTCCCGAATCCGTTTGACCGTTACCTCGTATACTCCCATAAACTCTCCCACCTTAGTTATTTTTCACTAAATATAGTTTATAATATTTTGTGAAAAAAGATTAGTGAATTATCACTAAAATATGATATAATAGTGATAAGTCACTAATTTAAGGAGGAATTTTTATGATTGATAGGTCAAAGGTGGCGTGTTTTTCAGGACACCGCAGATTGCCGCAAGACTGCACGGAGCTGCAAGCAAATCTTGAAAAGGCAATTATTGAACTGATAGAGCGCGGAGTAATATTCTTTGGCAATGGGGGCGCAGTTGGTTTCGATGCACTCGCGGCGACTGCGGTTCTGAAACTGAAAGAGAACTATCCGCACATCAGACTGGTAATGGTTCTGCCATGTCCTCCCGAGCAGCAGTCGCTGAAGTGGAATGACGATCAGAAAAAACGGTACTACGAAATTCTCGAACAGGCTGATAAAGTGCGGATTCTGTCGCCGCAGTACACAAACAATTGTATGCTCGACCGCAACCGACATATGGTTGACAACAGCGCATATCTTATTTGCTATTTGCGTGAACAGCGCGGTGGAACGTTCTACACGGTCAATTATGCCGAGAGAAAAGGGCTGAATATATTTAGGCTATGAAAGGAAAACTATGAACTCAACACAGATTTTGTTGCTCTGCCTTTGCGGAGTATTTGTTCTTGTTATCGCGGTGATTGCCGCTATCGGAAATCTCTATTCCCTCAAGGGAATCCCGAACAAGCCCGTAGGAAACGGGCAGCACGGAACAGCGCGGTTCGCTACCAACGGCGAGGTCGCCAAAACCTACAAGCACATACCCTATACACCGAAATTGTGGCGAAACGGCGAACAGCTCCCAAGCGTGGACGGTTTGATTGTCGGCTGTCATGAAACGGCAACGGGCATGACCGCACTCGTTGACGATGCGGATATCCACACGCTGATGATCGGCGCGTCCGGCGTTGGCAAGACCGCGAACTTCCTCTACTCGAACATCGAATACTGCTGTGCGGCGGGAATGAGTTTCGTCACCACTGACAGCAAGGGCGACCTCTACCGCAACACCGCCACCATTGCCGAAAAATATTACGGCTATAAAATTTCGGTTATCGATCTCCGCAACCCGACCCGCAGCAGTGGTTACAATATGCTCTACCTCGTAAATAAATATATGGACGCATACAAAGCCGAGGGCAAGCTGGAGTATAAGGCGAAGTCCGAAAAGTTCGCAAAAATAACCGCCAAGACAATAATCTCGGCGGATGGGGACGTTTCAAGCATGGGGCAAAATGCGTTTTTCTACGAAGCTGCGGAGGGCTTGCTGACTGCGGTTATTCTGCTTATTGCGGAATTTTGTCCGCCCGAGAAGCGGCACATTATCAGCGTTTTTAAGCTGATACAGGACTTGCTCGCTCCGTCCGGAACAAAGGGCGTCTCGCGGTTTCAAATGCTGATCGACAAGCTGCCCGGTGAGCATAAGGCACGTTGGTTCGCGGGGGCGGCACTAAATTCGTCTGACCAAGCAATGGCAAGCGTTATGTCGACCGCGCTGTCAAGACTTAACTCGTTTATTGATTCGGAGCTCGAACAAATTCTCTGTTTCGATACGAGTATTGATGTGGAAGAATTCTGCAATCACAAATCCGCAATATACCTTGTCTTGCCCGAGGAGGATTCAAGTGCGACACGTTCCTAATTGAAAAGATTAGGCACTAAAAAGAGAACGTGAAAGTTTTCTGATTAGGAGAACTGATAATCCGAGAAGTGGAATGAGAGGGTAACGCCTTGAAATGCTTCCCCTGATACTCCGATTGGCAAGGTTGAGAAATCGGCTTTGTCAAAAGCTCGGTGAAGTCGGCTGAGAGATACCGTAATTTACGAAAGTAAAACGAAAGCTGTTCAGAGGTGAATGGTGTATCCTATAGGTCGGGGGTCTATAAAATGCATACGGCGAGAATGACGGGAACGTCTGACGAACCTGTGAATGTACGGGTCTATACTTCTAATGCATAGAAATGTGCAGACCGCCATAGTGCGGCAACAGTGAGGTAAAGTAAGATTTTGAGTTGTGAAATACCTTGCAATGTTACAGGCATTGCCAAGCTGTCAGGCTCAGAGCAGGTGCCTAAGTGCATATGTAAAGATAGGATTATCGGAACGTGGCAGCCTACAATACGCAGAAATGCGGTTTGGACGAAGAACAATAAGCCAATCTAATTGTGGGCAAAGTAGTGGCACTACCGTTGATGTTTCCTGTAATGGGAAATGGAGGGACAGCCACAAGCCAGTATTACAAAAGTAATCATAGGTATCAAAATTCATAGCTTCGAGTACGACTAGGATTTTATCCGAGAAAAACAAGCTCGAAAGGGGGAGTTGCCTATGACAAAGAAGAACAAGCTAAGACATTCGGAATATTACGACTTGCAGGATTGCTTTGATAAATTATATGCAAAAAGCAAACAGGGTGATGTTTTCACTAACCTCATGGAAATTATATCCTCGGAGGAAAATATAAGGCTTGCGTACAGAAATATCAAACGTAATTCGGGTGGTCGCACAAGCGGCGTGGACAGGCTTAATATCAAAGATATTGAGAAAATACCCGCCGAAAAACTTGTTGAAATAATTCGGAGAAAATTACAATTCTACAAGCTGAAAGCTGTAAGGCGAGTGGAAATCCCAAAGCCGAACGGGAAAACCAGACCTCTGGGAATACCGACTATAATCGACCGATTGGTACAGCAATGCGTTCTGCAGGTTCTTGAACCTGTCTGTGAGGCAAAATTTCACGAGCGCAGCAACGGTTTCAGACCTAATCGGTCGGCGGAACACGCATTGGCACAATGCTATCGCATGGTGCAAAAGCAAAATCTGCATTTTGTTGTTGATGTTGATATTAAAGGTTTCTTTGATAACGTAAATCATCATAAACTGATACGGCAGATATGGGCAATGGGAATAAGGGATAAACAACTGATATGTGTGATAAAGGCTATGCTGAAAGCACCGATTGTTATGCCGGATGGCAGCATACAATATCCGACAAAAGGCACACCGCAAGGAGGTATCCTGTCGCCGTTGTTGGCGAATATAGTGCTGAATGAATTGGATTGGTGGATAAGCAGTCAGTGGGAAAGTATGCCGACGCACAGGATTTATAAAAACGAGGTCAAGGCAAGCGGCACGGTAGGTAGAAGCAGCGCGTTTTCCGCGCTCAGAAAAAGCCGCTTGAAAGAAATGTTTATCGTAAGATACGCGGACGACTTCAAGATTTTCTGCCGAAAACGCAGTGACGCGGATAAAATTTTCATTGCGGTAAAGCAGTGGCTAAAGGACAGACTGTCGCTTGAAATAAGCGAGGAAAAGTCCAAGGTTGTTAATCTCAAAAAGCATTACTCCGAATTTTTAGGGTTTAAAATAAAAGCGGTTCGGAAAGGAGAGAAATTTGTTGTAAGGTCGCATATGTCCGACAAGGCGGTTAAGCGTGAAACCGAAAAGCTGAAGGAACAAATCAAAGCTATTGAGCATTGTAAAAATGCCGTTGACGGAGTAGAGCAGATATTGCGATATAACTCAATGGTTATCGGCATACATAATTACTATCAATATGCGACATTTGTAAACATTGACTGCAAGTCTATTCAGTTCAGGCTGAACGCGGTTTTATATAATCGGTTAAAGTGGCGGTTCGAGAAGCACGGCACAATACGACGAAAATATATAGCCCAAAGATACGGGGCAAGCCAAACTGTAAGATTTATAAACGGCGAAGCCTTGTGTCCGATTGGATATGTACAGACCAAGAACCCGATGTACAAAAAGAAAAGGATATGCAAGTATACAGCGGAGGGCAGAGAGGAAATTCACCGAAATCTCAAATTTGACGAAACGGTGATGACTGTTCTTCATATGCTCGCAAGAGCGTATCTGCCAAATCGCAGCGTGGAATATATGGATAACAGAGTGTCGCTATATGCCGCCCAATACGGAAAATGTGCCGTTACGGGCAAAGTGCTTTGGATTGATGAAATTCATTGTCACCATAAAAAGCCGTTAAATCAGGGCGGTACGGACGAATACAAAAATCTGATAATTGTCCATATCGACGTTCACAAGCTGATACACGCGACAAAACCCGAAACGATACAAGCATATCTGGACAAGATTAAACCCGATAAATCTCAGCTTGATAAAATAAACAATCTCCGAATGTTGGCGGGTAACACCGCTATATAACTGTTTGGGATAACTTTGAAAGTGATACCGATCCGATGAAATTGTAATATTGATGGAACGCCGTGTGCGGTGAAAGTCGCATGCACGGTGTGGAACGGGGGAAAAGGCGGAGATTATTTCAAAGCCTTACCTATCGTTATCGAAACACTTCCTTGTGTCACTTATCTTGCAACAAATTTACAGAGAAATGCTTACGGTCGCAGACGAGAAAGGCGGTCAGCTTGATAAGCGCGTAATGATTTACGCAGACGAACTCGGCACATTGCCCAAAATTGAAGGTATAGAGATGATGTTCTCGGCATCACGTTCAAGAAAAATATCCATCGTCGCCATCATCCAATCCCTCGCGCAGTTCGAGAAAACCTACGGCAAAGAGGGTGCGGAGATCATCGTGGATAACTGCCAATGCACCCTGTTCGGAGCGTTCGCACCCAACTCCAAGACCGCCGAGGCGATGTCACAGAACCTCGGCAAACAGACCGTTCTCAGCGGCTCGGTAACGCGGTCATCGGGCAACGGAGGTGGAAACCGCCAACTGCAAATGATTGAACGACCGCTCATGACAGTTGACGAGCTGAAGTCCATGCCCAAAGGACACTTTATCGTGATGAAAACCGGCTGCCACCCGATGAAAACGCGGCTCAAGCTGTTCTTCAAATGGGGAATCGTGTTTGAGGATGCTTACTCCATTGAAGAAAAGTCCGAGCGCAAAGTGCAGTATGCCGATAGCAGAGAGGTCGAGGCGGCGGTTATGGAAAAGTTTCCGCCAAAGATGATACCGCCCGTTCCCGCAGAGTGTGATGAGTTCCTTGTAAATGAGCTGAATGAACACTCAACAAGAAGAAAATCTCCCAAAACGAGAGGCTCTATAGAAAAATAGAAAAAATATTACAAATTTAGACGAAAGCACTTTACAATTGAAAATAAATACTGTATAATATAAGTATGGAGTTAGATTACTTTTTTGCTCTTTCCGAAATAAGTTGCTTTGTTTCGATACAATCAAGCAATTCAATGAGCAAACGTCGGGATTGGGGGTTAAGATTGACCAATTTGTTCAAAAGATGCCCCGTACTCACATCCTTGTAAAAGGGCTTTTTCATATCTTGCGGGGGCACATTAACATCAGTCTGACCTATCAGATAGTCAACAGAAACATTTAGATATTCCGATATCTGCTTCAATGTTATTAAATCCGGCTCCCTGTTTCCGTTTTCATAATTGGATATTGCGGCGGTTGATAAATTTATCGCCGCTGCTAAATCCTTTCTGGAATAGTCTTTATCTTCTCGAATTTCTTTGAGTCGTTCGGAAAATGTCATTCAAGCCCCCCTTTTTTACTTTATTATACTTCTATTTTAAAGCATAAATTCGATTTGTGTACAATTATATACAAATCGTGTCGAAATATGGCAGAATATGGTGAATTATAAACAAACTGAATGAAATGAGGTTATAACATGCGGGTAGCAGTTTGTGATGATAATAAGGTTATGCTTGACTTTTTAACCAAGCAAATTTCGGAATGTTTAAGCTTACATCATATTGAGCATGATGTGAGTAAATTTTCTTGTGGTACAGATTTTGTTTTGAAACATGAACAGAAACCGTTTGATATTATTTTTCTTGATATAAAAATGCCGGATATAAGTGGCTTTGAAGTTGCAAAGAAAGTTCGCAGCCAATCCGAAAACGTTTACATAATCTTTATTACTACTGAGGACAATCTGGTATACGATAGCTTTGATTTTCGTCCGTTTAACTTTATTCCAAAGACAGACAGCGAAGTATTTAAGATCAAGCTTGATAATGTTATAGGCAAGTTGGCTGATCACGTTCGCGAAAACCAACCAATATGTCTTTCGCTTCCGTTTAATGAGAAGAAATATGTTCACCCAACCAACATAATCTATATTTTAAGTAAATCAAACTATTTGGATATTATATGTCAACAAGAAACCATACACATACGTGGAAAAGTAGAGTCCATACTCGAATTGCTTTCCCCAAAATATTTTGCAAGAATACATAACAGGTGTATAGTAAACTTAAAACATCTATGCAGAATTGACAATACTCACTTCAAAGCTTTGATTGATAATGGTATTGAATTGGATATAAGCAGAGCGTACAAAGCGGCTTTGGTTGAAAGATATAATGTGTTCTTACGGGACTTTTCATAAACAGAGGTGTAATATGACAGATATTTTATGGGATTTTTTTGAGCTAATTGTAACGGTATTTGAGGAATTTGTGATTATTCACTTCATTTGTAAATTCCTTGGACACAATTTTTCAACGGTTAAGGGCAAAGTAATATATGTTTCCGGAAGCCTTGTCGGTTCGGTTGTTGTTTCGATTGTTGATCACTTGGTAAATTACGAGAGCTGGCTTGGAGCAATATATATGGCTTATTGGTTTGTTTTTGCTTTGTTATTTTTAGATGGCAAAATTCTCAATAAATTTTTTGCCGTGCTGTTGGCAAATATGGTCGTTATATTCTCAAGTACATTAATACCAAGTTCAGTTTCAGCTATACTCAGGTCTGAAATGACTGCACTATATTCACAAAAGAGTTTTATAAGACTTATGACCATATTAATGGTGCAACTGTGCATTTTTTATTTTTGCAGTTTGATTCTAAAGCTTATTGACAAAGCTCTGCTAAAACTGAAGAAAAAAGAGTGGGGATTAATAATCTCAGTATTTGTAATATCGTTCTTTTCACTTATAATGATACAACTCACACTTTTAAATATAAAAAACGACTTAAACACAGATGTGTATACCATTAGCTTACTATTATCAGCAGAATTTGGCATTGTGGTACTGAATTCGATATGCTTGTATATAACTGTTGCCCTCAGCAAAGGGAACAAATCTGCAGAGGAGTTTAAATTAAAGACTCAACAATACGAGTACAGTATCCAATATGCAGAAACGATACGTAAACAGTATGAGGAGATGCGAAGCACGCGACATGATATAAAGCAGCACTTTGCCGTTATACAGCGATTACATCAGGATGGCGATTTTGATGAAGCAATTAAATATACAAATTCGTGTGTTGAAAGTATTTCCAAACCCGAAATTTTTATAGATGTCGGTGATGTTTTCATAAACGCAATTCTAAACTCCAAGTTAAGCATAGCCAAGTCTAAAGGAATCGAGGTAATGTGCCGCACGGGAAACGGTATATCGGGGATTAACGCTTATGATTTGTGTAATCTTCTGGGAAATATTTTGGATAACGCCATAGATGGTGCACAAAAGGTGTCGAGCGGAAAGTTTATTGAAGTAGTGATGGAAGCGGATGAATTTAAATTAAACATACGTGTTTCTAACTCCATTGAGAAGTCCGTTCTTGAAACCAATAAAAAATTAAAAACAAGTAAGGGAGAGCATGAACTTCATGGGTTGGGAATAAAAACGATCAGGTCTTTGGCAGAAAAATATAATGGAATGGCGGATTTTTATGAAGAAGGGTTAATCTTCTACTGCCATGTGATAATGTATAAATAATTTTGAAGGCACTGTAAAAAAGCAGTGCCTTTTTAAACTTCACTAAAAATTGTCAAACTTCACAAACATATTGACAAGTCGATAATGGACAAGTATAATTGTGGTGAAAGGGGATATTGGCGCAATGATTGAAAAAATATCAACAAAGCTGCTTGACTTTGTCGGGTCGCATATAACGATAGATGCCGAGCTAGCCGATGTATATAAGTACGGTATTGAAATATCCATATCCACCGCATTGAACATACTGCTTACCATGGTAATAGCGTTTGCGTTGGGAGAGCCGCTTTGCGGTCTTACTTTTTTGAGTTGTATGATATTGATTAGATCATACTGCGGCGGTTACCATGCGGACAGCTATTTCAAGTGCAACTGTATGATGATAATTCTGTTCTCTGTAGCCTATGGCATTGGAAAACTTATTCTTTATTTTGAGATAGCGGAGTTCCATATTATGTCCTCCATTTTGATGCTTGGCTTTATACCTGTCTATGCTTTTTCTCCGGTCAAGAACAAGCACAAGGAGCTTTCCGAAAAGAAAGCAAAAAAATGCAGAATAATTTCTTTTGTTCTATATATCGCTATGAGTTTGATTGGATTATATCTGATATCTATCAGCTCGTTGTACGGATCAATAATAATCGTAACGTTGGTTGAAGTATCGGTTGCGATTTTGATTGAAATATATCGTCAAAGGAGGAATGAAAATGAAGCTCAAGGAAACGGTGGCTAAGATTATCGCAAAGACATCAATGTCTATGGCGAAAAAGGCTTGCGGCGCAGCATCGTGCTATTGTTTTTATCAGCCCAAAGAGCCGAAGGCACTTCAGAAAATGACCAAGTGATAATATCGTTAGGTCATTGGCAGGACAAGCCGGTATTCATCAAAACTTCTACATAAATATCGGCTTGTTTTTGTCATACCGTGCGAAAAATTGCTAAACTTAACAAGATATTGTCAAACTTCACAAAACACTTGACTTTTCTGTCAAGATGTGGTAGTATCTTGTTAAACAGCCGGATGGCTGATATCAAGACAGAAAGGTCGTGTATTATGTTTAGTAAAATCAAGCACTGGTTTGACGGGAAAGGCAAAAAAACTGTTGCGCTGTTGGCAACGGCGGCACTGCTCTGTAGTTTCACGGGATGTGCTGGTAATGAAGCGAGTAATGCTATTCCCGATAGTGTTACAAGCGCGTTGCAAAGCACGCCTAAGGCAGAATCGAAAGATTCGAGAAGTTCAGAGATCAACTCAGATAACACCGGTTCGTCTGGTGCTCAAAACGAGCAAAACGGTGGTCAATCGGAATTTGATTTTGATGAAGCTGTCAAAAACATTACTCTATTCGGACATAAAATTTCGCTGCCTTGTATGTGGTCGGATTTCGGCGAGGATTTTTCATACGGAAGCGATTTCATTCCCGCAGACAACGATCTGGGGTGCGCGTTATTGTACAAAGGAAAAATGGTCGGCATGATCTTTTTCGGAAACTGTGATGCCGAACACGCCAATGAGATTGAAATCAAACCGGTAGTGTGCGTTTCTGTCGGGCATTATGATTATGGCTATCCTTACGATGAGGACGAATTGGATTGGCTGGATAGGGCGGGATATTATCCGGGCTTGTTGGAGCTTGGATTTTCTGAATTCACAATGGGGTCGACCGAAGATGTAATTTTAAAAGTCCTCGGAACTCCGAATGAACGTTCGGAAGGATTTAATTGTCATTATCTTACATATGATTATGACAATGGCTATCTTCTTTTTATCATAAACGATGATGCGAAAAGAAACGGACGGCTGCTTGAAATGCATATTTGTGTTGAAGTTAATTAATAATGGGAGGTACAGTTATGGCTGACAATATTACTTACGATGACGCGAAGACCTTTGTAGAACGCGTTGCTAAAACTTTTGTTGAGGGTAATATGGGTGCGATATTAAACGAATTATCGCCCCCGTTATATGCTATCGCAAACAGTAAGTCATATTTCGATTCGTTGGAGAAAATAGCGAAGAGTGTTATGATATATGGCAATGCGACGGGAACAAAAAAAGCGAAAGCGCTTGCCGATGCAACGCAAGGCGTATTGAGTGCCTTTGGCACTATATCCGGCATGGTTCCATCTACAGGACCTGTATCAATGGTATTCTCAATAGGCGCAACCTGTCTGGAAGAAGGGCTGAGACTTGTAACCAATCGTGTCAATCAAATTGAGAAATTAAATCAAGAAATTGATGACATCCTTAATGGCAAAGTTGAGCCCACAAGAACATGGGATGAGTGGGAAAAAGAGATGACTGATGCTGGCGCAGATAAGGCTGAAACCCAAAACCTTGTTGAATTTTTCAAGTTGTTTGAAAAAGCTTTGTCTAGTGAAGGTAGCGATGAGAATTTTAGCGAAATGCTTGACGAGCTTTCCGATCAAAATGATCTTTTCGACACCACTAAGATTAATGATTTCGTTAACGAACATGAAAAAGAAAAAGACAACAGAGATTATTTTATGGTTCCACCAGATGATCCGATAACTGGTCCCGGTGGCGATTTCAACAATTCCGAAAATACCAAAGTTGATCCTTTGATCCTTGATTTAAACAAGAACGGCTTTGACATCGAAACAAAGAAGTTCGGTGCGCATTTTGACCTCAACTGCGACGGCTTTGCGGAGAAGATCAACTGGACACGCAAAGACGCTATTCTTGTGCTCGACAAGAATCACAATGGTTTGATAGATGATGGCAGCGAAGTATTTGGAGATTTCCACTTGCTCGCTGATGGTTCAAAAGCAAAGAACGGCTTTGAAGCCCTTGCGCAGTATGATACCAACGGCGACGGCGTGATTGACGAAAACGACGAGATATTCGATCAACTCAGATTGTGGGTGGATGAAAACGGTGACGGAGCTTCGGATCAAGGCGAATTGAAGTCCCTTAAGGATATGCATATCAAAGCTATTAACTTGGATTATGAGTATGTAAATCAACCTACCGGAACGGAAGCTCTTATTGGCAATGTCGCGACCTTTGTTTATGAGGACGACACTGTTGGGAATATCGGCGAAATGTGGGTATCCTCCGATCTTTATGACGCTATCGAAAAGGTTATCGTTGGCGTAACGGATATGACTGACGGTCTGCCCAATGTAAGAAGTTACGGAAAAGTAAATTCTTTACACGCCGCTATTGCATTGGACGAAACAGGCAAGTTGAAGGAATTGGTCGAAGATTTTGTTTCCGAAACCGACAACGATACACGACTCGCGATTGTTGAAGATATACTCCATTTTATTTGCCATACGGAAGATGTTGAGGACGGAAGCAGGGGTGCTTATGTAGATGCAAAGAACCTTGCTGTGATTGAAGCACTCATGGGCAAAAGCTTTATGGGCGTCAATGGCGAAAATCCGAATTCCGCAGCTGCTCCTATACTTAACAGAGTTTATGGTAATCTTGTTGAGCTGTATTGCTTTGCGATGATAGGCAGCCAGATTACAGAACACCTGGATTACATTAAGGCGGATGTAGCCGAGGATGGTACACGCACTCCGTATATGGAGTATTTCAACAAGCATATGTATTATGGTTTGAGATTAGGTAGAATCAGTGAGAAAACGTTCTCCGATGTGTGCTCGTACCTTGGATATTATGGTTCGAATATAGAGAACGACTATCGCTTGTTCACCGAATTCAGAACATACATTGAGGAAAATGCTCCCCAATACCTTGATATCGTTGACGCTGCGGTATTCGGCGCAATCAGAGACTCTGATTCCGGTAATTACATAAATGGGACAACGATTTCCGATGTTATTTATGGAAACGGCGGTAACGATACCATAAACGGCGGCGATGGAAACGATCTGCTCTTCGGCGGCGATGGTAATGATGCGATTTATGGCGGTAAAGGCAACGACACTATCTACGGTGATAACGGCGATGACCTTCTTGACGGCGGAGTTGGCGACGATATTCTCAAAGGCGGCTCTGGCAACGACACATACGTTTTCGCAAAAGGCTACGGCAGTGACACGATCATAGACGCCGACGGTCTGAACACGCTGCGCTTTAAAGGGCTCAATCCCGCAGATATCCTTGTAAACGGCACGGGTGACTACGACGC
>CANQKP010000053.1 GCA_947624495.1 uncultured Monoglobus sp.
ATTACTTCCAGCACTTGACGCAGAAAGAAATCGGGGAACAAATTGGCTGGACACGCAGCACAATCGGGCGGCATATAAAAACGGCGCGTTGACCGACATAAAAATGATCCCCGTGCCTGCCGGTATAACTCCGGTAAGCGCGGAGTTTAACGCGGATTATGCTGCGGACAGCGCCGTTGACATACGGTTCTTCCTGTGGGACGCGGCAACGCTCAAGCCGTACACAGAGTCTGTTTCGGCGGATTTGAAATAATGTAAAATCAGACGTGTGTTTTTGCGCAGATTTTAGACGGGCGGGAACTTTTTGATTGTATCTGTCGTCTTATTATATATAAAGTATTAATCAACGCAGAGGAAGCAAGGAGGAGTTTGTGTGAAAAAGATTTTATGTGTTCTTTTGGTTTTGGCGCTTGCCTTTGGGACAATGCCGGTTTTCGCGGCGGACACCGCCGGGCTTGAAAACGCGATAGCAACCGTTAAAACCCGGATCGAAATTCCCGCTGAGCTTAGTGATTTTTCAAGCAGCGTGCAGACAAACGAAAGCGGAGTAAACGTGTACGACCTTCAGTGGAGTACGGCGGAGGGCTCAGAGCCGCAAAAGCGGCTTGAGGCTGAGATTGACAGCTATGGCAGCATAATAAGATATAACTACTATGTGTTCGAAAACAGCTACTCGGAAAGAGCCTCCCTGCCCAAGCTCTCAAAGGATGAGATTATCGGGGCGGCTTATGCGCATTTTTCAAGGCTCAATCCCGATCTCGCGCCGGAGTTCAGTCCTGAGGGCGAGATCTTGCACGGCTACGGCGTGAATTCTTCCAGCGCCACTGTCCGCTTTTACAGATATGTGAACGGTATCGAGTTTCAGAACAACTATGCCGACATAACCTTGGGCAGCGACACCGCCGAGCTGATCCAGCTCACCGCAAACTTGATATATGTCCAAAACATTCCCGCGCCCGATAACATTATACCGCCTGAGCGGGCTGCTGAAAAGTTCAGCGGGCTTTCGCCAATGACCGCGAAATACATAACCAAGTATGGCAAAGGCGTTCAGCAAGACTCCGCAGTTTTGGTCTATCAGCCCAAGGACGCCGGACTTATGATAAACGCGTTTACCGGCGAGGAATTCAAATTCAGTGACTGCGGATATAATGAGGGCGGACAGCTGTACGCAGAAGCAAACGAGGCGGCGCTGTCAACCGCAGACTCGTCAGCAGTCGGCTTTACGCCGGAGGAGCTTGCGAATTTGGAGCAGGTGGAGGGGCTTAAGTCCGAGCAGGAGGTCCGCGCAATAGTCGAGGGCATGACCGAACTGCCGATAGAAGACAAAGAGTTTTCCGGATGTTCATACAATTCAAGGCGCAGTTCCAAAGGGGGCTATGAATACACAGCCGATTTGTCATATTCCCTGAGCGAGGTTCGCGGAGGCAAGAGCGTAAACGAGAATATATTTGTATCGCTTGACGCGGCGACAGGCGCGCTTATAGAGGTGCGGGCGTATGATAATATAAACGACGGCGCGGCAAAACCCGCGCTGACCGAGGCACAGGCGCTGGACGCCGCAAAAGCGTTTGCCGCAAAGTATGCCCCCGATGAATATGCAAAGGCAGACGCCGACGTTGAGGCGTCTTCGGAGATCGCGCCCGAATGTGAGTATTACGGGGATTACATCTTCTATTTGTACAGAACCGAAAACGGATTTGACTATCCGGAAAATTATATTTATATATCCGTTGACAAAACAAGCGGAAAAATCAAGCAGTTCAGCAAGGAATGGAATGAGGATATATCTTTTGAGTCTCCAAGCGGTATCCTCACGCCCGACGAGGCGTTTGCCGCGCTTTCGAATGAGTGCGGGATCGAGCCGCGGTACGTGTCTGACACCGCCGACGGCAAGACCTATACCGCGAATTTGGTGTACGCTCTGCCGTACGGCAAAACAAGCATAGTCTCGGCTAAAACCGGAGCGCTGCTTGACTATGACGGCAGCGAGTACAATAAAGAGCAGGAGGAAAAGACCGCCGATGACATAAGCGGTCACTATGCCGAAACCGCAATAAGCGTCCTGCTCGGCAGAGGCGTGCTTTCACTGCCCGACGGAGAAACGGGTTTTCGCCCCGATGACGTGATAACCCAGGGCGAGCTTTTGGAGTTTGTTTCGGCTCTTGAGGGCGAGCGTTATCCGTATATCGCAGACATCAGCGTCGAAGTTTTGTACAGATACGCTTCCGGCAGAGGCATCATAAAGAACGGTGAGACGCAGAACGCGGAGCAGCCCTGCACGCGTGAGGACGGAGTAAAGTATATTATCCGCGCCTTGGGATACGAGCAGATCGCGCAGATGAGCGATATATTCGTGACCGGCTTTGCCGACAGCGCGGACATAACTCCCGGCATGGAAGGATATGTGGCGATTGCCAAAGGTTTCGGAATAGTCGGCGGGAACCCGGACAACACATTCGCGCCAAAGGCGCCTCTGACCCGCGCCGACGCTGCTATAATGCTCTATAATTATTTGAGCAAATAAGATATTTATGCTGTCTGCTTTCTTTTAGACTGCCTAAAAGAAAGCAGACAAAAAAACATAATAATATTACAGATTTTTTGATACTTTATCTTAATTTGATATAAAATGGTTGACAATACTGTTGTTTGATGTTATAATATTCACGGTTGATAATAGTTGAGGATTTTTGCGTATCAAAGTTTACTCCGGATTGCGAATAATTCGGGTTGACTTGATACGTTTTTCAATTTGGCGATAAAATCAAATTTGAATAAAGAGAAGGTATTCAAAATGATGAAAGTGGCAAAAAATCGTTATAACAAGCAAATTGTGCCGTCCTTCGATATTTGTCGGGGGGGGGTACTAATTATCGTTTAAATACAGAAGCGGCGTGCGCAGCACGCGGCTTTGCCGCTGCGCATAATTGCATATCGGATATCAAAAAGGCATAGGGGAATTCTGCCCCTATGCCTTTTTAACGTAGAGATTAGGGATTAGTGAATAGGGACTACGCGGGGATAATTTGGCAGAAATTGTTGATATATCCTCGCGAGTGCTCATATTCCGCAAAAAGGGTTTTGCAACATTGCCGCCGCGGTAGGCATGGCGGAACAGGGGGCGGCGCGTTAATTGCAAAAGCCTTTTTGCGGCAGCGATTCGGCTGCGAAATAAAAAAATTAATTAAAATTCAAATACAAATTTTATAAGAAAGAAAGGGATAAAAAATGAGAAAAAGAAGATTTTTATCGCTGTTTTTAGCCGTGGCGGTAATGGCGACGATGATTATGTCTCTGCCGCTGACGGCAAACGCCGAGGTCCTGCCCGACGCGACAAGCGACATGAAAGCCACAGATAACGATTTTGTTGAATGGGATTTTGCAACTTTGACCAGCGACACCATAACCTATTATCAGAATGAAGATTGTTCGGATGCGGGAAGTTCAAGTCCTAAAGTTGACCCTGATTTAGTACTCGAAAATTATATAAAACCGACAGGCTCCAATACTGAAACCGGCGCTTCATTAAGTATCGGACGTAAAGGATCTAGCTTCGGGATAACACGTCAAGGCACAAATGCCGAAGATTATACAACTCTTGGCGGAAAAACGTATAAAGCCAAAGAAGCACTCGGCGGAAAGCTTTCGTGGACGATAACATATACGCTTGACCCTAAGGTCAAGGAAAATAATTATGAGTCCGCGAATGTATATATCAGCTTTGGTATTAATGATGCTTCAAGTGAGCCAAAAGCTCAAAACGGATACTTTACCTGCGGCAGCGATCAGTCGGTAACAGTCCACAGCGCCGCCGATACCGCAGACGGTCCTAAGTTTGCCACATTTAAGATTGAAAATGTTAAAAGCGAGATTACTTTTAATGCAAATAAGGAACCGTTTGTATTTTATATAGGCATTGAATATATTTCGGGCAGCGACACTCCCGCGCCTCCGGCATATTCGAAACCGGGCGGTACCACGACCTACACATGGGATTTCACGGATATAAATTGGTTTAAAAACGCATATAGCGCAGGTTCAGATATAATATCTGATCAACTAGAAAAAAAGGCAATTTTGACCAATCCGGGTTCAAAAATAAATAATGGTGCCAATAACTGGCCTGCTGAAGGTTGTGACACGAAACCCCTTGCAAAGCTTGAAGATAAAAAAGTGAATGCTCTGCAATTTGATATTCCTGAAGGATTATCGGCGAAACTCACAATACAAATAGGAAGTACATCAAGTGGTAAAAGCTGGTATTTCAGAAATGGCATATCGGATACAAGTGCTGAAACTAAGGAGAGAATAGCAACAATAACAGCCGAAAAAAAACATTATTATGGTATTCCAAATGAATTTGATGTGGAATGTGGAAAAACATATTATCTTGACTCTTCCGATTCCAATGGATTTCTTGGAAAAATAACACTTACGGTTACAAGTGGAGCTGAAACACCCGCAGGGTTCGGCGAAGCAGCATATGATTCGGGCGTTTACGGCACAGAGCCGCAACTCGGCGTTATCCGTTTCTTCCAAGAGTATACCGGAGAAGATGACATAACGGGCTTCGGTTTCTATATCGTTGATAAGGACGGTACTATCATAGAAAATGCATACAACACCATTACCGACCCTAATGCTTCGTTTGACATAAACAATAACGCAGGTTTTTACGGCGATTTGAAAGAAATACCTGATAGCGCGTGGAGAGATATGTACTATGCAATGGCGTATGTAAAAAGCGGCGATGTGGTAACCATGTCCAACAAAATCATACCCGGAAAGGTTCACCCAAGCAACGTGCTGACAAATTATCCCGAATAAACACAGCCTGATCTGCGGCGGCGTCAGCCGCCGCGCGGCAAGACCTCCGGCTGCGCCGGATTAGCTCAAGCTCCGCGTATACCGCCTCTGCTTTGACCTTGCGTCAAACGTTTATAACAATTAAATATTGATATAATCAACGTAAAAATTTTCAACCAACCAATCTTTTGGCGTGCGGCGCTTGCGCTAATCGGACGCAGCCGGACAATAAAAATATCGGATCGAAAGGAGAAGATTAATATGGAAAAATCAAACAGGAAATATATAACGCCGACGGCGCAAATAACAATATATGAGTGCGCCGATGTGATAACCAGAAGCGAGCTTTACAAGACTCCGGACGGAAAGACCTCGGGCAAAAGCTATGTAAGCGCCGGCTCAACGTCGTGGCAGAGCGGATTTGAACAATAAGTAATCAAAACGGGAGGGAACTTTCAATTAAGTCCCCTCCTTTTTTTGTAAAAATTGTCGCCGCCCTCTGCCAAAAGGCGCTAAAAATTGATCATCTTATACCTAAATCGGACATTGAGTACAAGCCCTATCGCCAGCATATTTGTCATAAGCGACGAGCCGCCGTAGCTGAAAAACGGAAGGGTGATACCGGTTACCGGAAATATGCCGATGCACATTCCGATATTTTCAAAAGCCTGAAAAGCGAACATTGCCGCCACGCCGGTGCATATATAAAGCCCCTCGCTGTTCCGCGCGTTTATTCCGATATACAGACAGCGCAGAATTATCGCGGAAAGCAGAACGATTACCAAAATTCCGCCGATGAGACCAAGCTCCTCACACACGATTGAATAAATAAAGTCGGTGTGGCGTTCGGGCAGCAGGTTGTTGTATCTGCTGGCTCCGTTATAAAGTCCCATTCCGGTCAGCTTTCCGCTGCCGATAGCTATTTTGGACTGAATAACATGGTACCCGCTGCCGCTTGGGTCATTTTCAGGATAGAACAGGGTTATTATCCTGTCCTTTTGGTACTGCTTGAGCAAAAAGAACCACGCGATAGGACAGAACGCCACAAGAGCGCCGAACGCAGCCGCGAGATACTTCCAGTTTATTTTTGCCATAAACAGCATTGCGGCTGCCATCATCACAAACACAACGACTGTGCCGAAGTCAGGCTGCAGCAGCATAAGAACGCACAGGATAGCGGGGTGCAGCAGTACCTTCCAAAGGTTCCGGGGTTTGTTGAGTCCGTTCCCGACATCGCTCAGATGCTTTGAGAATGTGATAACAAAGCCCACCTTTACAAGCTCCGCCGGCTGAAAGCTCAGCGGACCGAGCCGGAACCAGCTCCTTGCGCCGTTCTGAACAGAGCCGATGCCCGGTATCAGAACCAAGACCAGCAAAATTATGCAGGCTATATAAATATATTTGGAAAGCCGCGCAAGATAGTCATAGTCCAAAATACTGATAACGACTATGCCGACAAGACCCAGCACGAAAGCGCCGGTCTGTATCATAACATATCTCTGCGCGTTGTCTCCGGCGGCGCTGGATATCATTACTATCCCGAAAACCGCCGCCAGTATGGTTAAAAGTATCAGGACAAAGTCAATATTCCTGACCGCTTCCCGAAACCCTCTTGTCTTTTTCAGCATTTGTTAAACTCCGTTCGGCTTATTATTCTTAACGCTCACCGCAACTCCGTCGCCTATCGGGATTATCGCTGTGTCAAGCATCTCATGTTCGCACAGCATTTCAATGTAATCCCGAAGCCGCTTGACGATCGTGCGCTTGCGGTGCAGCACCAGATCATCTGTTGCAGTCATGCCCTTATACAGCACATTGTCGGACACAAGCAGACCGCCGTTTTCCAGCAGCTCCATACAGTAGTCAAAAAACAGACCGTATTGGGCTTTGGCGGCGTCAATAAATATCATGTCATATCGCTTGCCGTCCGCGCAAAGCCGCGGCAGGATATCCTGCGCGCCGCCCTCGTACAAAGTGATTTTGTCCTCAAGCTCCGCCTTTTTGAACACCCGTCTTGCGTAGTCTGCCGCATCGGGATTGATCTCAATCGTGTCCACGGCTGCGCCGCCTGCCCGCGCCATACACACCGCCGAGTACCCGATAGCAGAACCCAGCTCAAGAATTCGCTTCCTGCCGCCGAGCTTTATCAGCACCTCAAGCAGACGCATTGTCTCAGGCTGAGACACAGGTACGTCGTTTTCCGCCGCAAACTGTTCAAGCTCGGCTAAAAGTCCGGTTCGGGCAGGCAGAACGTCGCGTATATAGCGTATTATATATTCATGGTTTATACTGTCGTCGATCATTTATGTTTATCCCTCGGTCTGAGCGTCCGCCGTTTCGTCTACGGGCTGACCGCTCTGTATCTGTTCAACCTTGCGTTCATGCTCGGCGTAGGTCTCGGAGAAATAGTTGCGCGAGCCGTCGGACGCCGCGACAAAGTACATATAAGGCGTTGATTTCGGATACAAGGCAGCTTTCACAGCGGCAACACCGGGCGAGCTTATCGGACCCACCGGCAGACCGGCGTACTTATATGTATTATACGGCGAGTCTATCGCTATGTCGTCTTCGCTCAAAACAGTTTTGCGCTCGTGCAGTATGTACTGAACGGTGGCGCAGGACTCAAGTTTCTTTTTCTCATAAAGCCTGTTGTTAAACACGGACGCGACCAGAGGCATCTCGTCATCGCTTGCCGCCTCTCTTTGGATGACCGACGCCATCGTAACGACGTAGTCGACCGTGTCCTTGGTGTTGCTGGCGTTATAGACCGGCATTATGTTTGAATTGAACGCGTCAAGCATCATCGTTACTATATCATGCGGCGTTGTGCCGGGATAGATCTGATATGTCGCAGGGAACAGGTAACCCTCCAAACGGTTATCGGCGCGCGGTATAGCGTTCACAAAGTCATGGCTGAACACGCCGTAATTGACCTCGTTCATAAAATCCGCGGAGGAGCAAAGACCTTTCTCCTCAAGGATAGCGGCTATCTGGTTAAGCTCGCTGCCCTCCGGTATGACCACCTCGACCTGATCTCCCACTCCGTGTACCGCGTAGCTGGCAAAGGTCTCAAGCAGCTGCTTGTATGTCATGGATGATGAGACAGAATGTCTGCCCTGCTGGAACATATACCGGTTGCCGGCGTAGAGCTTGAACAGCGGCGCGTATTTAATAATGCCTCTGTTAGCCAAAAGGTTCGCCACAGTGGATGCGCCCGCCCCGGCAGGCACATCGATCACGTACATCTTGTTGTCGCCGCCCAAGCCGTTTATATCTCTGTATGCCAAGGTTATAATCGTTCCGAAAATCGAAACGACCACAGCGGCAATGAGAACGCAGACAATTATTCTCTTTATGCGTTTTCTTCTTTTCAATTTTAAATTCTTTGCCGCCTCTCTTGCGGCTTTTCTCGCTTCAAGCTCTTCAAGAGATTGTACCCTGTTTTCCACTTAAACAACCCTCCGTCTTATATTTTTATGCAGTTTGAGTTATTTTGCCGTCTTTATCACCGATGTTTCGGTTATCACATAGTCCGCGGGCAAATCGTGTTCGTCACGGCATATCCGGTCCGCCATGCAGCAGTCAAAGCACAGACCCGCGGAGCAGCCTCCGAAGCCATCCAGGAACCGGTCATAGTAACCCTTGCCGTAGCCCAGCCGATAGCCGCAGCGGTCAAAGCCCAGTCCGGGCAGAACCACGAGGTCGATATTGCCCTTTTCGATTGGCGTAATAACACCGCCGCGGATCTTTCGGGGATCCGGCTCGGATATTCCGTAAGCGCCCGCGCAGAGGTCTTCGGCGCCTCTTACGGCGTATGCTTTGATCTCACAGGTCCTGGTGTCGCACAGCGGGACCGCGGCGGTCTTGCCGTCGGCGATTATCGCGCTTAAAAGCCCGCGGGTCCCGACCTCGCTGCCAAATGAAACATAGGTCAGCACAATACCCGCGTTTTGATATATTTCACAGTTCCGAAGCCGCCGCATGATATTTTGACTTTTATCGGCGCGCTCCGTATCGGAAAGCGAATTTCTTATTTCGGAAAGCCGCTTTCTCTGCATACTTTTGTCCATAAGCTTAAAACATCATCTTTTTCAGTATTTTCCCGCCCCTGGGCTCTGCCGAAAAGTAGTCAACAATTGCCGCCCCGAACTCCAATGCCTTGCCGGCTCCCATAGCGGTGATGTAGTTCCCGTCGCGCACAACGCCGTCGGACATTATCTCCGCATCGGTAAGGCTGTCCTCAAATCCGGGAAAGCATACCGCTTTTTTGCCGCTCAGGTACCCAAGCTCGCCGAGTATCATCGGAGCCGCGCATATGGCGGCGAGCAGTTTTCCGTTATCCGCGCAGTGCTTAAGCGCCGCGTTCACGCCGGGAGCCTTTTGCAAATTAAGCGTACCCGGCATTCCGCCCGGCAGGATAACGCCGTCAATATTATCAAAATCAATATCCGTGACATCGGCTTTGACTGTGATGTCATGAGCGCCGCATATCATTTCTCCCCCGACGCCCACAGTCTTTACATTAATACCGCTGCGGCGCAGAACGTCAAGCGTTGCGATAGCCTCGGTCTCCTCAAATCCGTCCGCCAAAAACATATATAACATATTATTTGTCATCCTTTCAAAATAAATCAGTATCAGCCCCGCTGTTTTTTGCTCTTGCTCACCGTGAGCATAAACTTGGGCAGGGCGGCAAACCTTCCCAAACGGCTGGGATTTTTGCAAAAACGATAAAACCATTCAAGATTAAGCTTGATAAAGATATCCGGAGCGCGTTTGGCGACGCCGGCGAACACATCGAGCGCTCCGCCGACGCCCATACAAAGGTTCACATCGGTGAGCTTATCTCTGTTTTCCGCGATCCATTTTTCCTGCTTGGGCGCGCCGAGGCACACAAGCAGCAGCTTCGCGCCGGAGCTGTTGATTTTTTCCACAATATCGTCGTTTTCATCATCCGAAAAGTATCCGTGCTGAACCCCGCAGATGTTTATTCCGGGATAGGTCTCCCTAAGATTGTCCGTTGCGATCTCAGCGACGCCGGGCTTGGCTCCGAACAAAAACACCCCTTCGCCGGTCTTGCGCAGGCTTTCCAGAAGCCCGCAGGTCAGATCGAAGCCCGCAACTCTTTCAGGCACCGGAGTGCCGAGCATTTTTGCCGCGTACACAACTCCGATCCCGTCCGGAGTACACATATCGGCGGAATTCAGGATCTCCTTAAATTCCGGATCCCTGTACGCAGCCATAACGATTTCCGGGTTCGGAGTAAATATCACCGATACCCCCGGCTGTCTTGCCATCTGTTCTGCTTTTTTCAGAGCGTATGCCGCGCTGATGCGGTCGATTTGGACCCCCAATATCTCAATCGTGTCTCTCATCAAAAAACTCCTCATATTAATCTTTTTTGCATTATACTTCATTATAACACAAAATGTGAAATTATGCAATACTGTAATTTTCGCGCGGATCATATCGGGATATCAGCCGTAAAAACCGAAGCTTGGCGTATAAAAACTTAATGAAATTATGTATTGACAAACCGGTTTGCGTGTGATATATTAATCTCACAAAGTAAGAGCGCGTCCGTAACTGACGGAAACATAGGAATAACTATGGTGGAGCGGAAGCGTGTGATACGGCCGACCGTCTGGGCAGCGTTTGTGTTGACGCTCCCTGCGGTTTTTTGTTTTATAAAGCGCGGGAGTTTAAAACAGACGTTGATTACTAAAGGAGGGTTATATTATGAATGCATGGAGAGGTTTTAAAAAAGGCGCGTGGACTGACGGTGTAAATGTTCGGGATTTTATTAATCTTAACTTTACGCCCTATGACGGGGACGGCGGATTTCTTTCGGGCATGACCGAGCGCACCAAGTCCGCGAGCGAGAGGGTTAAAAAGCTGCTGATTGCCGAAAACGAGAAAGGCGGAGTATTGGATGTTGATACGGAGCGCGTCTCGTCGCTTTTGGCGTATGAGCCGGGATATATTAAAAAGGGCGAGGATATAATCCTGGGTCTTCAGACCGACACGCCTCTTAAGCGCGCGGTAAATCCGTTCGCCGGTTATCGGAACGCGGTTCAGGCGTGCGAGGCATACGGATATAAAATAAGTCCGGAGATCACCAGAGAGTTTGAGTACAGAACAACACACAACACAGGGGTTTTCCGCGTGTACACCGACACTATGCGCAAGGCGCGCCATGCCGGAATTCTGACCGGCCTGCCGGACGCGTACGCCCGCGGCCGCATAATCGGCGACTACCGGCGCGTTGCGCTTTACGGAATGGATTACCTTATAAAGCAGAAGGAAGCGGACAAAGCCATGGTGGGCGAGCGCGACCATGATATGACCGAGGAGACCATACGGCTTTTGGAGGACATAGCGAAGCAGCTTGAGTTCATGCAGCGTCTTAAGCAGATGGCTGCGGATTACGGCTGTGATATTTCGCGTCCCGCCGAAAATACATATGAGGCTATACAGTGGCTCTACTTCGGATACCTCGGCGCGATCAAGGAACAGAACGGAGCGGCAAACAGCATAGGCAGAATTTCGGTGTTTATTGACATATATGCCGAGCGCGATATCGCCGAGGGTACCCTGACCGAGGCGGAGGCGCAGGAGCTTATAGACGACCTTGTGCTTAAGCTGCGTCTGGTGAGACATTTAAGAACGCCTGAGTATAACGACCTGTTTGCCGGCGATCCGGTATGGGTAACCTGCTCATTGGGCGGCGTGTCAACCGACGGCAGAAGCATGGTGACCAAGACCTGTTTCAGGTTTTTGCAGACTCTCTATAACCTCGGTCCGTCAGCGGAGCCGAATTTGACGGTGTTGTGGTCAAACTCGCTGCCAAAGGGGTTTAAGGATTTCTGCGCTCAGGTTTCAATCGATACCGACTCTATACAGTATGAAAACGATGATGTGATGAGGGATATGTACGGCGACGACTATGCGATAGCCTGCTGCGTCTCCGCGATGAAGGTGGGCAAGCAAATGCAGTATTTCGGAGCGCGCTGCAATCTGGCAAAGGTGCTGCTTATGGCGCTGAACGGCGGCAGAGATGAAAAGTTCGGGGATCAGATAGCGCCTGAGGGAAAGGTGTTTGACGAAAAGCCCCTTGACTATGATGAGGTTATTGAGGCATACAAAAAATATGCTTCATGGATGGCTAACCTTTATGTAAAGACTATGAACGTCATTCACTATATGCACGACAAATACGCCTACGAGCGGCTTATGATGTCGCTTCATGACACGGATGTGGAGAGATTAATGGCGTTCGGGATAAGCGGTATGAGCGTACTGACCGACAGCCTGAGCGCGATAAAATACGCAAGGGTCACGCCCGTTAAAGATGAAAGGGGAATAATCACCGATTTTATTACAGAGGGTGACTTTCCGAAATACGGCAACGATGACGACCGTGTTGACGACATAGCAAAGTGGGTCGTTGACTTTTTCTATCACGAGCTTTGCAAAACCAAGGCGTACCGCGGTGCGCGGCACACGCTGTCAATACTGACCATTACATCTAACGTTATGTACGGCAAAAAGACCGGCTCCACCCCGGACGGCAGAAAGGCGGGCGAGCCGTTCGCTCCGGGAGCGAACCCGATGCACGGCAGGGATTCCGAGGGCGCTCTGGCGAGCCTTAACTCAGTCGCAAAGCTTGATTACGCCTGCTGCCGGGACGGCATTTCAAATACATTTTCGGTCACTCCCGAAACCCTTGGTCATACCGATGAGGATCGGGTGGGAACTCTCACGACAATGCTGGACGGTTATTTTGCGCAGAACGCTCATCACCTGAACGTCAATGTTCTGAACCGCCAAAAGCTTATTGACGCGATGAATGACCCGACGCTCTATCCTTCACTCACGATACGCGTCAGCGGTTACGCCGTGAACTTTAACAAACTGACCCGCGAAAAGCAGGAGGAAGTGATCTCGCGGACGTTCCACGAGAAAATGTGATGAAAGAGGGCAGAAGTTTAAGAGCGGACATACATTCATTTGAAAGCCTTGCCGCACTGGACGGAGAAGGAATACGCTACTGCGTGTTTTTCACAGGTTGTCCGCTCAGATGCGCGTGCTGCCATAATCCGGACACATGGTTTAAGTCCGGTCGGGAGTACGGAAGCGATGAGCTGTGCCGCAAGATCAGTCGTTACAAGCCGTATTTTAAAAACGGCGGAGGGGTCACGTTCTCCGGAGGCGAACCGCTGCTAAACGCCGGATTTATTAACGAGACCGGCGCGCTTCTCAAATCGGAGGGCATAAATTACGCGCTTGATACCTCCGGCTCTGTTTCGCTCACGAATGAGGTCATGACCGCGGTGGACAATGCCGACATGGTACTGCTGGACGTGAAATTCCCCAATGCCGCAATGTACAAAAAATATACCAATGGTGATTTTGATGTGTTCCTAAGGTTCGCGGATTATATTTCGGAGACAAGGAAGAGAGTGTGGTTCCGCACGGTGGTCATTCCCGGTATAAACGATACCGAGCGGGATATTCGGGAGTACGCACAGCTGGTCTCGCGCCAAAATAAGCCTGAGAGATACGAGCTGCTTGCGTTTCATACCATGGGATTTTATAAATACGATAAGTTAAACATCAAAAATCCGTTGACCGGGACCCCGCCGATGGATAAGGAAAAACTGAACAGGCTCCAAAATTACTTAAACGGGCTCATCTGAGCCCGTGCGCCCTTACCGCGCTTACTTGTAGATCGTCATTTTTTTACCTGTAGTGGTTGTGAACGTGTGTGGTCTCAACTCATTTTGCTGCTTACTTACATACGGCTTGTTGGTTCTGACGTCTCTCAATCCCGTGTTTGACGGGTACGAGTCGTAGCCCTTACTGATCGCCCATTGCCTCATCTCTATGTCCTCGTTTGTCTCTTTAAT
>CANQKP010000054.1 GCA_947624495.1 uncultured Monoglobus sp.
CAATTATGGGCGTATCGTTTCGTGAGACGGCGGTAATAGGCGACCAGCTTTTCACCGACATATACGGCGGCAACAGAATGGGTATGCTAACCGTACTCGTTAAGCCGGTTTCCGAAAAGGACGTTGGTTTTGTTCGGTTTAAGCGGAACTTTGAGAGAATGATTTTAAAGGGTGAGAAAAATGCTTGAGTTCACAAAAGATAATTATGCCCTGTTCGGTCCCGCCGGAAATTCAGAGGATTTTTACGAGGCGGGGAACCGCACGGTCTATCATATTCCGGACTGGCTTAAAAAGCACGGGCTTTGCGCCTTTGAGTACCAGTGCGGCAGAGGAGTTAAAATATCGGAGGACTCGGCAAGGGATCTCGGGAAACTTGCCGCGGAGCGGAATATACGCCTTTCTATCCACGCCCCTTACTATATCAGCCTGTCGTCAGTTGAGAAAGAAAAGCGGGACCGCAGCATAGACTATATAATGCAGACGCTTCGGGCGGCGGATCACATGGGCGCTGACAGGATCGTGGTCCATTCCGGCTCCTGCGGTCAGATCACACGGCTTGAGGCGCTTAAGCTTGCATCCGACACCCTGAGCCGCGCAATAAAGGCGGCTGACGAGGCGGGACTCGGTCACATCCGAATTTGCCCCGAAACCATGGGCAAGGTGAAGCAGCTTGGAAACGTTGACGAGGTGATAAAGCTGTGCATGATCGACGAGCGCATGATACCCACTCTGGATTTTGGGCACATAAACGCCCAGTCAATCGGAAAATTCAACACAAAAGAGAGCATAGACGCAATATTTGACAAGCTTCATGACAAGCTGGGGTCCGAGCGCGCAAAAAATTTCCACGCCCACTATTCGAGGATAGAATACACACGCGCAGGGGAAAAGAAGCACCACACCATGGACGAGACCGAGTTTGAACCGGACTTTGACCCGATTGCGGAGCTGATCGCCGAGAGAGGGCTTACGCCCCGTATAATCTGCGAGTCGGCAGGGACACAGACTGCGGACGCGGTCAGGATGCAGGAAATGTATAGAAACTGTCTTAAGGAGATGTGATTTACATGAATGATTTATACGCGGAGCTGAACCTTGCGGAGGATAGCGGAATTCTGCTGACATCACCCTATAATATGCAGAAGTTCAGCGGATTTTCCGGCGGCGAGGGCTATGTGCTGATAACCGCGCGCGGAAAATATATTATGGTGGACCCGCGCTACACCGGAGCCGCCGGCGAGGAGGCTTATGACGAGTTCTCAGTGCATGAGTTCGGAGCAAACGCGCCTCTTTCGGATATGCTGAAAAGCTTTTCGGAAGGCTTGAAAGTCCTGGCTTACGAAGATGATTTTACGTCTGTGGCTGAGTTTACAGGACTTCAAAAAATCATGCCGGATATTGAATTTAAGCCGATGGGCAAAAAAATCAATCAAGCCCGCATGATCAAGACCGATGCTGAAATTGAGCTTATCGCCAAAGCGGAACAGATCGGAGTGCAGGCGTTTGACCATGTTTTGGGGCTGATAAAACCGGGCGTGACAGAGTCATACATCGCTGCCGAGCTTGAATATTTTATGAAAAAAAGCGGAGCGCAGAAGACATCGTTTGACACAATCGTGCTGACCGGCGCCAGGTGCGCCCTGCCCCACGGAGTGCCGGGAGAAAACGTGATCCGCAGCGGCGATTTTGTGCTTATGGATTTCGGATGCGTGTACAAGGGCTACTGTTCCGATATGACCCGAACCGTCGCGGTGGGAGAACCCGACCCTGAGCTTAAAAATATTTACGATATTGTAAAGACCGCACAGCAGACGGGACTTGACGCGATACGCCCCGGCGTTTCCGGAAAAGCTGCGGACTCCGCCGCGAGAGCCGTTATAGAAAACGCCGGATACGGAAAATACTTCGGTCATTCACTGGGTCACGGCGTTGGTCTTAAGATACACGAGCTTCCCAATCTGTCGCCGAAGAGCGATATTATTCTTGAGCCGGGCATGATAGTTTCATGCGAGCCGGGAATATACATCTACTGCAAAGGCGGAGTCAGGATCGAAGATCTTGTGCTTGTCACCAAGGACGGTATACGTAACCTGACCAACCTTTCAAAGGATTTGATTATTCTGTAAAATAAACAAATTTACTATTTTCCAGCGTAATAAAACCGCTTTGACTTTTCAAAGCGGTCAGCATATAGAAAAACTCTGTTTTTCAAAATTAAAACAGCCCGATCCCGGTTCAGCCTCATGTCTTGAAACGTGAGTGATTTGCGAAATTGCAGCAATCTGAATAAGGCATCGTTTTGTGCAGTGGACCCGTCCTCCGGACGGAACAAATTAGGGGACTTCGTCCCCTAAAACCCCTTAAAATATGTAATTGGTGCGAGCTAAAAATAGCATCTTTGCCGTCCGGGCGTGGCATGACGGAACCGGGTCCGGCGATTATATCAGAGCTATTTTTAGCTCACAACTTTATTACAGCTATATTAAAAACACTTTTTCGACAGTCTGTTTGTCAATATCATCAGCGTACTGCCGGTACGAAGTCTACCGCCTCAAACAACCCCATTATCCTATATAACCGGCAGGTCATTCACAACCGTACCTATTATTTGTCAAGTCCCTGAAGATACTCGTCCATTGCGTCCGCCACGAGCTTTGAGTACTTGACCGCCTCAACCACAGTCTTGGCGCCCTTCACTATATCTCCGGACGCGAATATTCCCTCTCTTGTGGTCTCACCGTACTCATTTGTCACGAGCAGACCTTTTTTGTTGGTGTCAATGCCTTTGGTCCTTGAAAGTATCTGATCCTGAGCGCCTTGGCTGATCGAAACTATAACCGAGGTCGACTCATAAAACTTTTCGCTTCCTTCGATTTTTTCAACGCTGCCGTCATCGTTGACCTTGGCGTCGGCAAAAATCACACCGTCCGTCTTGATCTCGACCGGAATTTTGCAATTCTCAAAATCAACGCCGTCTATCTTCGCGTATTCATACTCATGATTGCTCGCCGCGACCTCGTTTGTGCGGTTAAACACCGTGACGCTGCGCACGCCGTGTCTCACCGCAGTTCTCGCAACATCCATTGCCGCGTTTCCGGCTCCGATTATAATAAGCTTGTCACCCAAAACGTACTCATCCGGATTAATCAGATAGGCAATCGCATAATGAACGTTTCCGAGGCTTTCGCCCTTGATCTTCAGACTGTTCGGCTTCCATACGCCGGTGCCGATAAACAGCGCGTCGTATCCGTCCCTGAATATATCCTCAATTCCTATTGCACCGCCGATAGTGGCGTTGGGTCTGATTTTAATACCGAGTTCCAGAATGATCCGCTTATATTTTTCAAGTATTATTTTCGGAAGTCTGAACTCCGGAATACCGTACCTGAGTACGCCCCCGATCTTATCCTTCGCCTCGAATATAGTAACCGCGTAGCCACGCTTCGCAAGTTCTATCGCAATCGTTATACCCGCGGGACCGGAGCCGACGATCCCGACCATTTTGCCGTTCGGTTCGGGTTTCTCATACTCAAGCCGCTCAAGATAAGCGGATGAAATATAGTTCTCTATGCTGCTTATATTAACCGGATGTCCCTTGCGGCCGAGGACGCAGTGACCCTCGCACTGGTTCTCGTGAGAGCATACCAGCGAGCATACAACCGAAAGCGGGTTGTTATTAAAAAGCATCTTTCCCGCATCATTCATCTTGCCGTTTAAGAACATCTGTATCATTTCGGGAATATTTGTATGTATCGGACAGCCTTCCCGGCACATAGGTTTTTTGCAGTGCAGGCACCGTTTCGCTTCGCTTACTAAGTTAATTGCCAATTTTTACACCTCCATAACATAATTATATAATACTATATTCTATCGAAAACGTCAATAAAAATTTCAAAACTTAACAAAATTTTATTGAATACCCACAAAAATAGGCAAGTTATATTTTAAGATTGGCATAAGCGTTGAGCGTCATATCCGCAGTGTTTCCGTTTAAATACTCGTAATAAGCGGCACAGCCAACCATAGCGGCGTTATCGGTGCAGAGCAGCGGCTTCGGATAAAACAGCTTAAATCCCGATTTTTCCGACTTTTCGCGGATAAGATCACGCAGGGGCAGATTTGAAGCAACCCCTCCCGCAAGGGCGATCTTGTCGGCTCGGCAGTTCTTTGCCGCCTCGATCAGGTGGTCGGACAGCACGTCGATCACCGCCTGCTGAAACGATGCCGCAATATCGTTGGTTCTGATCTCCTCGCCTCTTTGGTCACAGTTGTGTATGTAATTAAGCACAGCGGTCTTTACGCCGCTGAAGCTGAAATCCAAACCGCCCTCGCCCATATTCACCCTGGGAAAGCGTATCGCGTTTTTGTCGCCCTTCTCCGCGGCTTTCTGAATAGCCGGACCGCCCGGATATCCGAGTCCGAGTACCCTCGAAACCTTGTCGAACGCTTCTCCTGCCGCATCATCGTTTGTTGAGGCAATAACCTCGTACTCGGTACGCGATTTGACATAGACGATATTACTGTGACCGCCTGACGCGACAAGGCAGACAAATGGAGGTTCAAGCTCCGGAGTCTCGATATAATTTGCGCATATGTGCGCCCGGATATGATGCACCGGTATCAGCGGCTTGCCGAGAGAAAAGCTCAGTCCCTTGGCGTAAGACACGCCCACAAGCAGCGCTCCGATAAGACCGGGTCCGTATGTCACGGCGACTGCATCTAAATCGTCAAGTGTGGTTTTCGACTCACGCAGAGCCATATCCACCACTCCGCCTATATTTTCGATATGCTGACGGGAAGCTATTTCAGGAACAACGCCTCCGTAAAGTCTGTGCAGATCGATCTGGGTATTGATTATATTCGAAAGCACAATTGTTCCGTCCTCCACCACCGCCGCGGCGGTCTCGTCACAGGAACTTTCAATCGCTAAAATTTTCAAAAGTATCACTCCTAAAGTATCTTGGTCATAAGTATGGCGTCATGCTTGCCGCCGTAGTATTTTTTCCGCAGCCCGACCCTCTTAAAGCCGAATTTTTCATACATCGAAACCGCCGGAATATTGCCGTCTCTGACTTCCAGGTGAACCGCCGCGGCTTTCCTCTCACGACAGATATTGATAAGCAGGCTCAGCAGCCTTCCTCCTATTCCTTCCCTTTGAAACGCCGGATCAACCGCAATGTTCGTGATCTCCGACAGGTCGGCGATCAGCCACATTCCGCCGTACGCCGCGACCTTTTCGCTGTCTTCGTCAATTCCGCATACGAACACGGACATTTTGTTCCCAAGCTCGCTTTCAAACATATTTCTCGTCCACGGGTCATCCGGAAAGCACTTCTTTTCTATTTCAAGGATCTCGTCTATGTGCTGCGCCCGCATAAGCTCGAACCGTATCATTGCTCGGAAAGTCTCTTTATAACCGCATCCAAGCAGCGCTTTATCTCAAGCATACAGTTCCGGTAGCGCTCCTTATCGCTGCCAAACGGGTCGGAAATTTCTTCGGCTGTTCCGGCATACACTCCCAAAGTGAACACCTTGTCCACCGCTCCGGAAATCATGTCGTCAATTATCCTTCGGTGCGTCTCCGACATTGTAAGCACAAGGTCCGCGCCGCCTACAAGCTCAGGCGTAAGCTGCACCGGCTTGTGACTGGATATGTCAATTCCCTGCTCGCCGAGCGCCGCAACCGAATTTTCGGAGACTTGAGAACCCGGCATAACAAACAGCCCCGCGGAAGAAGCTCGCCAATCAAGTCCCGCACGCTCCGCGGCATGATTAAAAAGCCCCTCCGCCATGGGACTTCTGCAAGTGTTACCCGTGCAGACAAACAAAATATTTTTCATCCTGCGCAACCTCCTAAATCAACGTATTTTCAGCATTTGCAGCGATTTATAAAATTTTTGAATCGCCACGTTTCGCAGCTTTTCCTCATTTATTCTTGTCCATATCTCCAACTCTTTTAAAAAGCCGTAACGTATGATAAATAATTGTATCACAACAATGGCATAAAATCTATTGTTTTTTTAAATAATTTTAAATCGATATTATATTGTTTTAAAAGTTTTCATTTTTTTAATTTATCATTACAATCTGCTTTCATTTCAACCCCGCATAACAAAAAAACGCTCCAAAACACGTGCGTCTTAGCATTTTATTCTTAACAATCATATTTCTCATGGTTTTTACTATGAAAGCAATATGACCGCCCTTCGCTAAAGATGCGGTCATATTAGTTATGATTTAATCTTCGGCTAACCGTAACGGTTACCTTTTATCTGTTTTTATTATATCTCTGTTTTATGTATTTGTCAACCGTTATTTTGCACTATCAATTCAATTATTTATTAATTCATAACTTTAACTGCCGGCACATGGTTTATAATAACCGGCAGCGAGATAAGTGTTCACACACTGAATTTTTAGCATAATTCTTATCTTATCAATATTCATTTTATCAAAAACCATTTTAAATATCATGGATAATTTATAAACTCTTCTCCAAAATATAAAATTTTCCAAAAAGTCCTTGAACTTTGAGTATTAATGTTATATAATAGCATTGTTATGTATTAATGCAAAAGGAGTTTTTTATGAATATTTACAAATTATCGGAATTGACACCCGAAAAAAAAGACTTTATCATGAAACGGGCCGAGCTGGACATCTCGGAACAGATGAAGGTTGCCCGCGAGGTATCGGATGACATCCGCAAACGCGGCGATGAGGCTGTTCTGGAGTATACCGAAAAGTTTGACCATGTTAAACTGACCGCCGACAGGATGAAGGTAACGGCGCAGGAGATTGAGGACGGATACAACAATTTGGACCCCGAGACCCGCGAGGCTCTGGCTTATGCCATAGGCAATATTCGCGACTTCCATTCAAAGCAGATGCCCGAAGAAATGTGGTTCACCGAGGTGGACAAGGGTCTTATGGTGGGTGAGAAAACTACGCCTATCGTTGATGTGTGCCTCTATGTTCCGAGAGGCAAAGGCAGCTTTCCGTCAGTGCTGTGTATGCTGGCGACACCGGCTGTTGTCGCCGGTGTAGAGAAAATCGTGGTTGTCACCCCTCCCAATGAACAAGGCAATGTTGACGATGCTATTTTGGCGGCTGCTAAGATAATCGGCGTTTCCGAAATATACAAGGTCGGAGGAATTCAGGCTGTCGCGGCAGTGGCTTACGGCACCGAGACCATACCAAAGTGCCACAAGATAATCGGACCCGGCAACGCTTACGCGACCGCGGCAAAGCGCGTACTCGCCAACTATATCGATTCCGGACTTCCCGCAGGACCCAGCGAGTGCATTATTCTTGCGGACGAAAATGCCGATCCAGAAAAAGTCGCTCTCGACTGGATGATTGAGGCGGAACACGGACCGGACTCCGCGGCGCTGCTGGTTACAAACAGTGAGGAGCTTGTTCACAAAGCGGCAAAAATCGTGGAGCGCCAGCTTGAAAAGATCTCGGACAAGCGTCGGGAATTTGTTACGATAAACTTTAACACCTACGGCGGCGCAATAATCACCGACAGCCTTGAGGACAGCATCACATTTGTAAATGAGTACGCTCCCGAACATATGGAGGTCATGACAAAGGAACCGTTCACGGTTCTGCCCAAGATAAAGAACGCCGGCGAAATTCTGCTGGGCGACTATACTCCGGTCACACTGTGCAACTTTGTACTCGGTCCCAATGCTATACTGCCTACGGGTCAGTTTGCAAAGACCTACTCCAGCGTGTCGGTACTTGACTTTTTAAAACGCTCCTCGGTAGGATATGCCAGCCGCGAAGGTTTTGAAAGAGTTCGCGATTACGCTTACAAAATTGCCACCGTTGAAGGATTTGACACCCACGGTCTGGCAGTTAAAGAGAGAAAGTAATTATTTTTTGCAAAAATAATTAAAGGGTTTAATACCCACAATATGGCAGGTATAAAGAGAAAAACCAACTGAGGTGGTACTATGAAAAATAAAATTACTGTCACCAGAAAATCAACCGAGACGGCGATAATAGTCGAGATCGAAAAAGGCGAGCTTGTGCCGAACTACAGAAAGCGGATCAAGACGCCGCTGCCGTTCCTTAACCACATGATCGAACACATCGCGTGGCGGGCTGGGCTTAATATTGCTATCGACATGAACTTTGACGCATTTGAGCTTAATCATTTGGTATGCGAGGACGTCGGCATGACTTTCGGAAAAGCAGTCGGTGAATTTGTACGCATAAACACTCCGTCGGGATACGGCACGGGCGGCGGTATGATAGACGAAGCTTACGCAGACGCAGCGATCTCTTTTGAGGACCGCTCTTTGTTCAACTTCAGGACTGATGTGAAATACGGCGAGACGGTGGAGAATATGCCCGCCGAGGAGCTTTTGACATTTCTTGACGGCTTTGCTCAGGGAGCGAGATGCACTCTGTTCGTTGATTTAAGGTGCGGGTCAAACGGTCACCATATCTGGGAAGCAATATACCGCGCCGTTGGAATTGCCCTCGGTCAGGCGCTTTCAATCGACCCGAACCGCGCCGGCAAGACATCGGGAGTCGCCGGAAAGGTAGAATATGAAATTTCAGCCGAGTAAGTTTAAAAATATAATATTTGACATGGACGGCGTTATCACAAGCGAGTATATCTATTGGGATACCGCCGCTCTTACTGTGTACGAGCTTTTGTTTGACTACCGGTTTTACGGCAAGACCGAAATTGACCGCGAGAGCTGTCTTGAAAATTACAAGGAGCTGCGCCGTGTCATCTTTGACGGCGACAAGACCATAAAGGCGGTCAAGGCGCTTGGCGTCAACACCAACTGGGATCTGGCATACTTGACCTTTTGCGTGTCACGGTATCTTGAGCCGGAGATTGATACATTGGACGAATGGCACTTTCGGTCGGTGCGGATGTTTATCGAGAACATCACCGCCAAGGCTCCGGAGGTCTATTCCTTAGCCGGTGAACTTGCGGCAAACGCCTGCGGTGTTCCGTCGGCTGAGTTTGAGCGCACTCGCGGCAAGCTGTGGCACAGTCTATACACCTGCTTTCAGCGCTGGTTCAAGCAGGACGGGCTTAACAAACATGAAACTCCGCTGGTCCCGCTTGAGGATGTGAGGGCGGTGCTGGGATACTTAAAAAACACGGGCGCGAAACTTGGTATCGGCACCGGCAGACCGAGGGACGAGATCTTGTATCCTCTCAAAAGCTGGGATCTGCTGAAATATTTTGAAGAAAACATGATAGCCACCTATGACGAAGTCAGCGCGGCGGAAAAAAATCTGCGGCTGGTCCGGTCGATAGCAAAGCCGCATCCGTACGTATTCCTGAAAGCTGCGCTGGGACTTGATTATCCGGACAAAAAGATCGTCGGCTGCGCCTACGCAAAAAGCGTTGCTAAGGCGACTGCAGTCGTAGGCGACGCCCCCAGTGATTTTATCGCGGCACGGGTCGCCGAAATGCCGTTTATAGGCGTGCTTACAGGGGTTGACCACATTGCCGCGGAAGAGTATTTTAAGACAAACAAGGCGGATTTTATTTTTGATGACATAACCGGGCTGATGCCCGAAGAAAACCGAAAGGGCGGGATATAATTGAACGAGACAATTTGGCTTACTACGCCGCTTACGAAAGACAAAATAAAGACCCTCAAGGCAGGAGACAGCGTGCTGCTCAGCGGCACGATCTACACCGCCCGCGACGCGGCGCACAAGCGCATGATCGAGGCTCTTGGTCGTGGCGATAAACTGCCTATCGAAATCGAGGACCAAACCATATATTACGCCGGACCCGCTCCCGCAAAACCGGGTCGGGTAATCGGCTCCTGCGGTCCCACCACAAGCGGACGCATGGACGCTTACGCGCCGACCCTTATCAGGCTTGGACTTACCGGAATGATCGGCAAAGGGGAAAGGAACGATGAAGTTATCGACGCGATGCGCGAGTACGGCGCAGTCTACTTTGGCGCTATCGGAGGCGCTGGCGCGCTTATATCAAAGTGCGTAACATCGGCTGAGATCATAGCGTATGAGGACTTGGGCGCGGAAGCCATACGGCGCCTGACGGTTGAAAACTTCCCGCTCACCGTGATAATCGACACTGAGGGAAATAATCTTTACAGACGCAGTAAGTAAAGCTTTTTCCGCACACTTAAAAAGAACGCCCTTCGGCGTTCTTTTTTTATTAATGAAGCATATATGAAATAATATTTTATTTGACAATCCGATACAGTTATGTTAATATAGAATTGCAACACAGGTTAATAATTTGGAACTAATTGTATCGGAATGGGATTAGTGTTTTTATCATATGATAAAAACGCGTTCTCCTTATTAATGATTCCATTCAGATTCGTAAAAACTTGTGTTGCAGCAATCGGAGTAACGCGTTTTTGCGTGTTGCCCGATTGGGCAGCACGTTTTTTATTTAAAATGATAATAAATTCAAAATATGAAAGGAGAAATGAAAAATGAAACTTAAACGAACACTATGTATTTTGCTCTGCGCGGCGATGGTTCTGTGTATGACGCCAATCTTCGCCGCGGAGGGCGACACAGGCACGGACGGATATTGGTCATATACCGTCAATGAGGACGGTACGGTGACGATCAACAGATATACATACCCTGCACATCCCGAAACACTGGAAGTTCCGGGTGAAATTAACGGCATGACCGTAACGCGTATTGACGGACAGCTGTTCTCAAGTTCTTCCTTATCAAGAGGCATCACCGAGGTTGTGCTTCCTGATACGATCACCTATATCGGTGACCAAGCGTTTCGCTTATGCACAGACTTAACTAAAATCAATCTTCCGTCCGGTCTTAAGGAGATCGGATATTGCGCATTCAGAAGCTGTTCAAATCTTAAAGATGTCACTCTTCCCGACGGACTTACAACGATAGGAGAGGGAGCGTTTTCCGGATGCAGTATGCTTGATTTCATAACCCTGCCCGAAAGTCTTTTGACCATAGGTGCAAGCGCTTTTAACTCAATGCCGGTAACCTCCGTAAACATTCCGAAAAATGTTGCGAGTATCGGCAAAAATGCGTTTTTAAACTGCAACTATCTTTATGAAGTGAACGTGGCGGGCGATAACTTAAATTATAGTTCAAGCGACGGCATTCTTTATGACAAAAACGCAGCCGAGCTGATATTCTATCCTCCCGCCAAACCGGAAAGTGAGTTTACCGTTCCTGCGAGCGTTGAAAAGATATCCGACTCTGCTCTGATCAATTGCGGTAATTTGACGTCGATAAACACAGACGGCGAAAACAAATCTTTTACATCAAAGGACGGAGTGCTGTATTCAATTGACAAAAGCACGCTTGTCAGATACCCGACAGGTAAGACCGATACCGAATTTTCGGTTCCCGAAAGCGTTGCCGAGATAGGAAACTATTCGTTTTATTCAAACACAGCGCTTAAATCGATAACCGGCACGCCAAATATTAAAACAATAGGAGATCACGCGTTTTACAGATGCCAGTCTCTGGGCGCGGCAAACGGGTTTGAAAACGTGACCGATATAAACTTATACGCCTTTTATTCTACAGCGATAACAAGCTTAAGCGCGTTTTTAAATGTGATAAATATCGGCAATTATGCTTTTGCCAACTGTGCCATTGACGACATAAGCGCGGTAACAAAGGTTGAAAATATCGGGGCATACGCGTTTCAGGGAAGCAAACTGACGAGTGTAAAAGGACTTGCTTCATTAAAGTCAATAGGCGATTACGCATTTTACACTGTCGAAACACTGACGGATTTTGAGTTCCCCGACGGGCTTATATTTATTGGCGAAAGCGCGTTTGCCAACTGCAACTCTCTTACAGAAATAAGCATACCCGACAGCGTTACGGACATCGGCGTTGGCGCGTTCGCGTTTTGCGGCAAACTTGACTCGATCAGGCTTGGCAGCGGTTTGACAACCATACCGGAGAGAGCGTTCTATAATGTTGACGCGGCATTCCTCGTTATACCTTCAAGCGTTGCAAAGATAGATAAGGACGCGTTCAGACAATGGCGCAAACTGACGGAATTATACTATCTCGGAAGCGAAGCGCAATGGAACGAGATATACATAGACAGCGGCAATGATATAATTTCTAAAGCGGTTAAACATTATGATATTTCATCGGACGTAACGCCTCCGCCTCCTACGCCGACGCCAACGGCAAGTCCGTCGCCCACGCCGAGACCGACTGCGACTCCGAAGCCTCCCACTCCTCCGCCGACGGCAACGCCCGACCCTATGGAATTCAAGATAACGGACAGCAGAACAGGCGGCATATACGTACACGTCGGCAGAGATTACCCGAAGGGAAAGCTGAACTTTAAGGTGATAACCGCGATGTACAGCGGCGATGACGCTCTGCTCGACCTCGCAGTTGACGACGCCTCGCTTAATATATCCGGAGGCGGCGAATACTATATAAATACAAGCAAGTATATGTATCCGCAAGGTACGGATGAGTATGTCAGGATCATGATTTGGGATAATCTTGAAAACTGCAAGCCTTTGTGCGAGCCGTTTTTGAAAAAGGAAGTTGAGGCGTTCCCCGGAGCCGAGGGCGGCGGAAAATACTCTGTCGGAGGAAGAAGCCCTAATACCGAGGTTTACCACGTGACCAACTTAGCCGACAACGGACCGGGTTCGTTCAGAGACGCGGTGTCAAAGCCGGGCAGAATTGTTGTGTTTGATGTCGGAGGCACCATTAACCTCGAAGACAGAATAAGAAACATAAACGGTGTGACTATACTCGGTCAGACAGCGCCGGGAGACGGCATTACGATAACCGGAGCCAACCTTGAACTGAGCGGAAGCTGCATAGTCCGCTATCTGAGGATCAGACCGACATTTAAGAATAAGATAGAGGCGGACGGTTTCGGCGGCTTTGGCGCAGGCGGTTCGATTATTGACCACTGCTCGGTAAGCTACAGCATTGACGAGTGTATCTCGTTCTACGGCGTCGACACCTTCACGCTTCAGAACTGCATCGCTTCCGAGAGCCTCAAGAACGGCGGACACTCAAAGGGCGCCCACGGCTACGGCGGAATATGGGGCGGCTCAAACGCAAGCTTCCACCACAACCTTATGGCGAGCCATGACAGCCGAAATCCGCGAATAGCTGCGGGTATCTTTGAAGGTGATCAGGAATATGATATGAGCAGACAGACGGACATCACCGACCTGCGCAACAACATTATATACAACTGGGGCGGCAACACTGCATACGGCGGACAGGGAGCTATGCCTGTGAATATAATCAACAGCTACTACAAGCCAGGTCCGTCAACCACAAGCCATCGCTCCAGAATATTCGAGACCACTTCCACCGGAAACGGCATAACATCGATCTGGGCAACAGACCT
>CANQKP010000055.1 GCA_947624495.1 uncultured Monoglobus sp.
TCGCAATCACAGTCTTCCTGAATCCTGTTCACTAATCAATACGTTGCTGCTTTGCCTCCCATTCCGTTTACGGAATGCGAGGCAATTATTATCCCAACGGACGCGCGCACAGCGCAGCGTTTTCGCTTTAAATATAACAATTGAAATGTGGTTTTGCGACATTTATTACATTTATACTGCGATGTTTGGTGCGGTATTTATTTAATTTCTTCAAAATCATGCGCGAAGTATTGACAAAAACAGACCGCCGTGATATAATTTTATAGTCTGTTGAATTGTCACAGCAAATTGGAAAACGATAAGGAGTGAGATTTTGAACGAAAATATACCTAATTCAGTAAACGAAGCTCCGGAAATGAATGTTCTTGAAATTTTAGAGATATTTTGGTCCAAGAGAATTCTGATTATCATATGCGTGCTTGTTGCTATGGCTCTTGCTTTCGTTAAGGTTGTATATCTTACCGATTATACCTACAGCTCAAGCGGAATGCTGTATGTGAGCAACCATAACGACGTTACTCAGACCAATGATGATGAAGATATAGTATATGGCTCTGATATTGACACATCAAGAATGATGAGTACTACCTATCTTGAGGTCCTGACCACGCGTGCGTTCTACACTGAAGTGAGCGATGCTATTGACGGGTTATATTCGTGGTCGGAGATCAAAGGAATGGTATCCATATCGATAGTTAATGAGACCGAGCTGCTTCAGATCACAGTCAGAACCGGCGTTCCGGAGGACACATATTTGATTGCCAATACAGTTATAAATGAGGCTATCGGTATGATCGGCGAGATCTTTGAAGGCGGAGAAGTTAAGATCGTTGAAAGACCGGTATTTCCCGAAGAACCTGACGGTAAGGGCTTGATGCGTATGCTGGCGATCGCTTTTGCTGTCGGCTTGGTTATCGGCTGCCTTATTGCCTTTATGCTTGATTTGCTTGATACAAAAATTCACCGCAGCGAAGATGTTGCCAAGAGATATAACGTTTCAATTTTAGGCGAGATTTCCCAGTAAAGGAGATATAACTATGAGCAGCAAAACTACCAGAAAAATCAGAAGTATTTTGCCGAAAAAAAAGAGAAAAACAACTAATATAGATAATTCTGACCATGTACTGAACGAGAAAAGCAGTTTTGATACTGTTGAGACTTATAAGGCTGTCCGTACTAACGTTATGTTTTCGATGCCGAAAACAGACAAGGGTAAGGTTATTGTTGTCACAAGCTCGGCTCCCGGTGAAGGCAAAACCACAACGAGCATAAACCTTGCTATAACCTTTGCACAGATGGGCGCAAAGGTTATGCTGGTCGACTGTGATTTGAGAAAATCCAGAGTGCATCGATATCTCACTCTTGACCGTGATAACGGAATTTCTAATGTTCTCTGCGGATTTACCAGCTTGGAGTCGGCAATAAAGTATAATGTAAGAGAAAATCTTGATGTTATTCCTGCCGGAGAAATTCCGCCTAATCCTGCGGAGCTTATTGAGTCCGAAGAATTTAAAAACGTGATTTCTACGCTTCAGGATAGTTATGATTATATTTTCATTGATACACCGCCGATAACGGTCGTAACCGATGCCGCTGTAGCGATGAAATACAGCACCGGTGTGATTGTGGTTATCCGTCATAATGTCACCACATTTGATATTATGGACGCCACAATGGAAAGCATAAGAACGACAGGAGCGAAGATCCTTGGTGTAATTATGGTCGGTTCGGAGGATAAGCTGAAGAAGTACGGATACTACAAAAACAGAAAATACGGATATAAGTACGGTTACAAGTACGGGTACAGATACGGATATAATTACAGTTACAAATATCAGGATGAAGACAACGGTAATGACTGAAGCTTTTAATAATAACTTGTTTTTGTCGGAAATACTGTTGCGAAACTTATCTCAATTACAAATCTAAAAATTGTGGTCAAATAAGGACGTTTCCCCTGTGAAGCGTTCTTTTTTTGTGACGCGATAGGGGAAGTGAGCGGTTACAGCTTTATAAAAATCGGAAATTTATAAATTAGTTCTTGCAAAATATGACCGGACGTGGTATAATAACACAATATGAATATGTGTCCGTAGCTCAGTTGGATAGAGTGTCAGACTCCGACTCTGAAGGTCGCGGGTTCAAATCCCGCCGGGCATACCACTCAAAACAGCGAAAACACGTTGGTTTTCAAAAAGAAGAGCCGCTCCGTAAAAGAGCGGTTTTTTTATCTTCAATGTTATGAGGCGAGAGGAACACAGCCCCGCAGGCGCCGTTTTTGCACCTGTGGCAAAACAAATTAAAAAGCGGGACGCGGCGAGACAAAAAATACTCGACATTTATATGTGTATATGTTATAATAACCACAATGAGTACAGACCAAAGGAACGGCGGCGGCTGTTCCGACACTTTCCCGAAAGGGGGTGTAGGTATGGACGTAAACAATATTTTGCTGATAATAATTTTAATAATTATCCTTGAGATTGTTAAGTACATAAAAAATAGCCGCCCAAGTTTGACGACATCGGCGACTATGTTTATGTAGCTAACGGTGGAACGGTCAAAGCCGTTCCTCTGTACTCAGATTATAACACATAATATGATCTCTGTCAAGGGTCGATTTTGGTATGGCATTGTCGGAAGCTCAAAAATGAGCCGAAAAAATATAATGCAAAGGCTTTAAGAGCATAATAAGGCTTAAAAAAGGTAAAATAACAGGCTTTTCAAGCGATAGTCATTTTACTTACGAATAAACAAAACCGGCATTACAAGCTGAAATTTTAACCGATAACGGCAATGATGTAAAATTATAATAAAGGTGGTAAAAATATGAGCTTTTTGGAACTTGCAAAGAAAAGATATTCGGTGCGCAAATATAAGGATAAACCGGTCGAAACCGAAAAAATTCGAAAAATTCTTGAGGCGGGCAGAGTCGCGCCTACCGGAGTCAACGCTCAGCCGCAGCGGATTTTTGTCCTGCAAAAAAAGGAGAGCATTGACAAACTGAACTGCGGCACAAGAACATTTGGCGCGCCGCTTGTGTTTGTGATTTGCGTTGAAAAATCGTTGTCTTGGGTCCGTCCGTATGATAAGAAATGCATATCCGATATTGATGCGGCGATCGTGACCGATCATATGATGCTTGAGGCGACGGACTTGGGTCTCGGATCATGCTGGATATGTTATTTCAGACCGAATGTGGTTAAGGATGTTTTGAACCTGCCGGATAATATTGAACCCGTGAACATACTGGCTGTGGGTTATGCGGACGGCGAGCCTATGCCGGCTGACAGACACGATACCATGAGCTTGAGAAAGCCGGTCGACGAACTGTCATTTTATGAAACATTTGAATAGATAGGGATCTTCTGTGCGGAAATTTTGCCTATGTTAATATAAAATGATTTTATATGATAAACTCTTATGAGAATAATATGATTTTTCCGCGGCTATTTAGTCGGTGATTTGAGATATCAATTCTTTCATGTCGGCGGAGGAGCAGCAGCGGTTTATCTCGGCGCGCAGCTCCGCGCCGCCGGGCAGCCCTTTAAAGTACCAGGACATATGCTTGCGCCCCTCAAGAGTTCCGCGGCGCTCGCCCTTGAATTTGATTAAAAGCTTAAGATGATCAAGGGCGACTTTTTTGCGCTCAGCGAGAGACGGCGGAGGAAGAAGAGTTCCGCTTTTTAGGTATTCCGAGACCTCTGCGAAGATCCATGGGTTACCCTGTGCCGCGCGCCCGATCATTATGCCGTCACAGCCGGTTAAATCAAGCATACGGGCGGCGGATTTTCCGTCGTGAATGTCACCGTTGCCGATTACGGGAATAGCGACCGCATCCTTGACCTGCTTTATAATGCCAAGATCTGCCGAGCCGGAATAGAACTGCATTCTCGTCCTGCCGTGGACTGTGAGCGCGTCAGCGCCGGAGGCTTCGGCGATCTTGGCGAATTCCGCTGCATTGATGCTTTCCGCATCCCAACCCGCGCGGAACTTAACGGTGACGGGACATTCCACGGCATTTTTGACACTTTTAATGATCTCGCCGGCGAGAGCGGGATCTTTCATAAGGGCGCAGCCGTCGCCGTTGTTTACTATTTTCGGAGCTGGGCAGCCCATATTTATATCTATCATATCAGCGCCGCGGCTTAAGGACTCCGCGGCGATTTTTGCCATTACCTCAGGCTCGTGACCGAAAATCTGCACCGCGGTCGGCTTTTCCTCATCAAGCACCTCCAGGAGGTCGCCTGTTTTTTTGTTCTTGTACAGCAGCCCTTTTCCGGATACCATCTCGGTGTACATCAGAGCAGGTCCGAAAGGCTTTGCCGTAAGCCGGAAAGCCTTATCGGTAACGCCTGCCATTGGCGCAAGCATTATATTGCCTTTGAGATCAAAATCGCCTATTTTCACGGTTCCGCCTAAAACAGATCGCAAACGTCTTTGGTGTATTCGACCGGGTCCTCAATGGGAAGTCCCTCAATTATCCGAGCCTGATTGTATAAAATTCCGGCATACTTTTTCAGCTTGTCCGGGTCCGCGGTCTTCAGTTTTTCAAATACGGGGTGATTGGCGTTGAGTTCAAGCACTTTGTCACTGACGGGCTTGTCGTCGCCGGGCATTGACGCCAGTATTTTTTCCATTTCAATCGAAAGCGGACCGTCGGCGGTTATGCATACCGGGTGTTCCTTAAGTCTGGTTGAGATGCGGACATCCTTAACTTTGCCGTCAAGGGCTTTCCTGACCGCGTCGAGCAGATCCTTGCTTTCCTCGCTCGCCTTGTCCGCGGCTTTCTTTTCATCCTCGGTCTCAAGCTCAAGGTCGCCGCTGTTGATGTTTTTGAACTGTTTTTCGTTATATTCGCGGAGAACCTGGAGGCAGAACTCGTCAACATCCTCGGAGAGCAGCAGAAGATCGCATCCCTTGTCCAGCACTGTGCGGGCGGCGGGAAGCTTTGCCAGTCTTTCCGCGGTGTCGCCCGCGGCATAGTAGATGTACTTCTGCTCGCTGCCCATTGCGGTTACATACTCGTCAAGAGTGATCATTTTATTTTCCTTAGCCGACCAGAATATCAGGAGGTCTTTAAGCAGATCGCTGTTCTGCCCGAACGAGTTGTAGCAGCCGAACTTAATTTGACGTCCGAAATTCTTCCAAAATTCCTCGTATTTATCACGGTCGGCGGTGAGCATCGACTTTAGTTCGTTCTTTATCTTCTTTTCGAGGTTCCTGCGGATTATTCCGAGCTGTCTGTCCTGCTGCAGCATTTCACGTGAAATATTGAGCGACAGGTCCTGGCTGTCAACCACGCCCTTTACAAAGCTGAAATGATCGGGGAGAAGGTCGGCGCATTTGTCCATGATCATAACTCCGGATGTGTAGAGCTGGAGTCCCTTTTCATATTCGCGGGTGTAATAATCATAAGGCGCGCGTGACGGAATGAACATCAGCGCGTTATATGATATTGCGCCCTCGGCGCTGGTGTGGATAACCTTTGCGGGGTCTGAGTAGTCCATGAACTTATCCTTGTAAAAACCGAAATACTCCTCATCGGTAACATCTTTAGCCTGCCGCTTCCAAAGCGGGATCATGCTGTTCACGGTCTCAAGCTCGGTATATGTCTCATATTCCGGCGTATAGTCCTCGCCCGCGTCCGCCGGACGTTCCTTCTCGCGGGTCTTTTCGCGGTACATCCTGATAGGATAGCGAACATAGTCGCTGTACTTTTTGATAATTCCTGAAATGCGGTACTCTTCAAGGAACTCGCTGTAGTTTTCGTCGTCGCTGTCCGGCTTGAGCGTCATGGTTATCTCGGTGCCGAGGCTGTCCTTGGTTGTTTCGCTTATGGTGTAACCGTCGGCGCCGGAGCTTTCCCATAGATATGCCTCATCGCTGCCGAAGGCGCGGCTCACGACCGTTACCTTTGAGGCGACCATGAACGCGGAGTAAAAGCCCACGCCAAACTGACCGATAATGTCGATTTTATCATCGGTATTGTTTTCGTTCTTAAAGTCAAGGCTGCCGCTTCTGGCAATTGTGCCGAGATTGTTTTCAAGCTCGTCGCGGGTCATGCCTATTCCGTTATCGGAAACCTTGATCGTGCGTGCGTCCTTGTCAAGAGTTATGAGAATTCCGAAGTCGTCCTTCGAAATGCCGACCGTGCTGTCGGTCAGACTCTTGAAATACAGCTTGTCAATCGCGTCGCTGGCGTTGCTGATAAGTTCGCGCAGGAAAATCTCTTTGTTGGTATAGATCGAATTGATCATCAGATCCATGAGTTTCTTGCTTTCTGTCTTGAATTGCTTTTTTGCCATTTTGCATTATCTCCTTTTTATTTATTAAGAAATTGTAGCACAAGCAGAAAATATTGTCAACCCATAGCGGAGGTTAATTCCTGTGTTGACATTGACGTTTTGATTGGGTATAATATTATGTGCATATAAAAGGAGACTGTTTTAAGTATGGAAGATAAATCATTATCGGTTCTTGAATTTAATAAAATTATATCAAGGCTTGCGGGAATGACCCGAAACGAGGACGCACGAAAAATTGCGGAGGGACTCACTCCGTCGCCGAATTTCAGCGAGGTCAGCCGCACTTTGGCTGAGACCGATGCGGCGGTCACGATGTCGCTTAAGTTCGGCGCGCCGGAGATCCTGCACGTAGATCCGATCGAGGGGTCGCTCAAAAGGCTTGCCGTGGGCGGCGGCTTGAACGCGGCGGAGCTTCTTAATATAGCGAGGGTCCTTAAATGCGCCGCAAGACTTAAACGCTGCACGGATGAGCAGACCGGAATTCTGTCCGGCTACTTCGCGGAGCTGACGCCGGTGCCGACTTTGGAGAATGAGATAACGCTGGCAGTCATATCCGATGATGAGATAGCGGATACTGCGAGTCCGCAGCTTTCGGATATACGGCGTAAGATGAAAAACACCGGAGCGAAGATCAAAAATACTCTTGACGGCATGATAAGATCGGGGCATTACAGAAAATTCCTTATGGACAATATCGTCACAATGCGCAACAACCGTTATGTTGTGCCGGTCAAGGCTGAGTTTAAAGGCGAGATACCGGGTATAGTTCATGATGTTTCGTCGTCGGGAAGCACCGTGTTTATCGAGCCGTCCGGCGTGGTCAGCGCCAATAATGAGCTTCATGAGCTTGAGATCAAGGAGCGGACGGAGATCGACAGAATACTGTTTGAGCTTTCCAACAAGGTCGCCGAGGTATCGGAGGAACTTAAGTACAATTATGACACGATCATGTACCTTGATTTCGTGTTCGCCAAAGCGAGCCTCGCGCGGGATATGAGGGCGATTTGCCCGAACCTTAATACCGAGGGCAGAATAAACATAATAAAGGGCAGACACCCGCTTATTGACAAGCGTAAGATCGTTCCGGTAGACGTGCGTCTGGGCGGAGATTTTGACGCGCTTATTGTCACCGGACCCAACACCGGCGGCAAAACGGTGGTGCTTAAAACAATTGGATTGTTCTGTCTGATGACTCAGGCGGGGCTGCATATCCCAGCCGGCGAGGAGAGCGAAATTCCGGTGTTTGACAACGTGTTTGCAGATATCGGGGACGAACAGAGCATCGAGCAGAGTCTTTCGACATTTTCATCGCATATGAAGAACATTGTCCGCATTGTTGAAAATATGGGAAAAAACACCCTTGTGCTGTTTGACGAGCTGTGCGCCGGTACCGATCCGGTGGAGGGCGCGGCGCTGGCTATGGCTATAATCGAAAGCGTTCGCGCAGCCGGTGCGAAGATCGCCGTAACTACCCACTACAGCGAGCTTAAGATCTACGCGCTTGAAACCGAGGGCGTGGAAAACGCTTCCTGCGAGTTTGATGTGGACACCTTAAGCCCCACATACAAGCTGCTTATCGGAATACCGGGCAAGAGCAATGCGTTTGCGATCTCCGGCAAGCTCGGACTGCCAAAGGAGATCATTGAACGCTCAAAGGATAAGCTGTCCGATGACAGCTTAAGGTTTGAGGATGTTTTGGGCAGCATCGAAAAGAGCCGTATATCCGCCGAAAAGGCGAGAGAGGAACAGGAGAGCCTGCGCCGCGAGGTTCAGCAGCTCAAGGATGAGCTGAAGCGCGAGCGCGAGAAGATAGACAGGAAGAAAGATAAAATATACGACAACGCCAGAGAAAAGGCGGACAAGATAATCAAGCGTGCTCAGGAGGATACCGAGCGCATGATGGACGAGATAAAGCGCCTGCAAAAAGAGAAGCGTGACAAGGAGACCGTCCGCGCGATAGAAGAGATGCGCCGCGACCTTAAGCTTAAGGAAAAATCCAATGTTAAACCTAAAAGCCGCCGAAATGACGGAAGAAAGAGCAATGTTAACCTGAACACATTGAAGCTTGGCGCCAGCGTGCTGATCATGGATCTTAACGACAAGGGTACGGTGCTTTCGATAAACAAAGACAACAAGACCGCGGTAATACAAGTCGGGATTATGAAGATAACGGCGAAGCTTTCAAACCTTATCGTGCTTGAGGATGAAAAGGGCGCAAAACCGGAAAGCTACATTCCGCCGACGAGAACCCATACCGTCAGCACGGAACGAAGCGGAAAGACCGAGCTTGACATACGCGGAATGACGATAGGCGAGGCGGAGATCGAGGTCGACAAGTTCCTTGATGAGGCTGTGCTAAGCGGGCTTACAAACGTCAGCATAATTCACGGCAAGGGTACCGGCGCGCTGAGAGCGGGCATACACGAGTACCTTCGCCACCATCCCCACGTGAGAAAATACCGTCTGGGCAGGTTCGGCGAAGGGGATATCGGCGTCACAATTGTTGAGCTGAAATGATCATAAAAATTAAAATCGGGCGATTTGCCGTGTTTTCAGAAAAAATTCATCTAATTTTTAAAAATATGTTGATTTTTTCCGAAAGTAATGGTAAAATACAAGAATAATTGCTTTTATTAATTCAGTTAATTAAAATTTTTGGGGAGATATACAGGTATGTTAAAAAAGACTTGGATACTGAAAGAGTTTGACAAGAACAGAGTAGTCGAGATTTCCAAAACGTTCAAGATTTCACCTCTCACCGCGATTATTTTATACAATCGCGGCATAACCGAGGACGGTGATATCAAAACATTCTTAAACGCGGAGCTGAGTACGCTGCACGATCCGTTCCTTATGAAGGATATGGATAAGGCGGCGGACAGAATTCACACCGCAAGAAAGAACGGCGAAAAAATTACTATCTACGGCGATTATGATGTGGACGGTATTACGTCGATAGCAATTCTCTATAAGCAGCTTAAAAAGATGGGCGTTGAGGTTGATTATTATGTTCCCGACCGTATGGTCGAGGGCTACGGCGTGAACCGTGAGGCTCTCGATAAGATCAAGGCGGACGGAACAAGTCTGATCATAACCGTTGATACCGGCATTACCGCCGTTGAGGAAGCGGAGTATGCCAAGTCGATAGGTTTGGACTTTATTATTACCGATCACCACGAGTGCAAGGAGCAGATGCCCGATGTGTACGCGGCGATCGACCCTAAGCGCAAAGACTGCCCTTATCCGTTCAAAAGCCTTGCGGGCGTCGGCGTAGTCTTTAAGCTTATTCAAGCGCTGGACGGGAGCGTTCCGCTTGAGACGCTCATGGATGAGTATGCCGACCTTATGTGCCTTGGTACCGTTGCCGATATTTCACCGCTGATAGACGAGAACCGCGTTATTGTTACCGAGGGTCTAAAGCGGTTCAACACGACAAAAAATATTGGACTTAAGGCGCTTATCGACGTTTCGACCAACGGAAAGAGCATAACCACATCAACAATCGGATATACTATAGCTCCGAGGATCAATGCCAGCGGCAGACTCGGCTGCGCGTCCACAAGTGTGGAGCTGTTTCTGACCGATGACGCTTCAAAGGCAAACGAGCTTGCAAACTCGCTCTGCCATGAGAATACCCTGCGTCAGCAGACCGAACAAAAAATGTTTAAAGAGGCGCTTGAGTATATGGAGCAGCATCCGGAGATCAAGGATGACGACATCATCGTTATACCTCACGAAAACTGGCATCACGGCATTGTCGGCATAGTTTCGTCCAAGATAACAGAAAAGTATTATAAGCCGTCGATCCTGTTTGCGGTCGACGGAGACTCCGCCAAGGGAAGCGGCAGAAGCGTGACCGGATTTAACCTTTTCGGAGCGCTCGAACACTGCGGCGACCTGCTTGAGAAGTTCGGCGGTCACGAGCTTGCGGCGGGACTCACCATTAAATCCGATAATATCGAGGCTTTCAGAAAAAAGATAAATACTTATGCCAAGGGTATTTCAAAAGAGCTTAACCGTATTCCGAAGATTTCTCTTGACGCACAGATAAAGGTGACTTATATCACCATTGACACGGTAAACGACATAAACAAGCTGCAGCCGTTCGGCGTCAACAACCCGACGCCCGCCTTCTCGGTGCGCAACATCAAGATCCACAGAATAAGCGTTATGAGCGAGGGCAAGCACCTGCGCATGACCCTGTTTAAGGACGGAAAGTACCTTGACGCGGTGGGCTTTGGAATGGGCGAGTACTATAACTCGTTCCAGGAAGGTGATTTTGTTGATGTGGCATTCGCGCTTGACATCAACGACTACAAGGGATTTCAGAATGTACAGCTTGTGCTGAAGGACATGAGAATGACCGAACAAAAGAACTAATCTGACTCAGTATTAGGAAATAGGGATTACAGCCGCTTTAAAGCGGCTTAATTCTTCACCGGAAGGAGTATTGGTATGAAAGGGAATGAGCTTTCCTCTTTAATCGAGCTGATCAGAAAATATAATAAAACCGGAGACCTTTCTCAGGTGGAGAAGGCTTATCACTATGCCGTTAAACAGCACGAGGGTCAGAAGCGCAAATCGGGCGAGCCTTTCGTAAATCACCCCATTCAGGTGGCGTCTATTATTGCGGAAATGGAATTTGACACCGAGTCAATATGCGCCGCGCTTCTGCATGACGTGGTCGAGGATACCGACGCGACGCGGGAGGATCTTGTGCGCGAGTTCGGCGAGACCGTTGCCCTGCTTGTTGACGGTGTTACCAAGCTGACTAAAATTCCGTATTCCTCCAAAGAGGAGCAGCAGATCGAGACCCTGCGAAAAATGTTTTTTGCGATGGCAAAGGACATTCGTGTTATCATAATCAAGCTTGCGGACAGACTGCATAATATGCGCACTCTAAAATACATGAAGGAAGACAGGCAGAGAGATATTTCAAGAGAGACGCTTGAGGTTTATTCGCCTCTCGCTCATCGCCTTGGTATGGCGAAAATTAAAATGGAGCTTGAGGATCTGGCGCTCAGATATATTGACCCTATCGGATATTATGAGATCGTTGACAACATCGCCCAGAAGCGTGAGGAAAGAGAAAAATATATTGACGAGATAATAAGTATATTGACCGCAAAGCTGGATGAAATGAATATAAAGGCAAAGGCGTACGGCAGAGCAAAGCATTTTTACAGCATATACCGCAAGATGTTCATGCAGAATAAAACGATTGACGAGATTTACGACCTTTTTGCTGTGCGTGTTATAGTGGACACGGTAGCTGACTGCTACGCGGTGCTTGGTATGGTCCATGACCTTTATACTCCGGTGCCCGGCAGGTTTAAGGACTATATCGCGATGCCCAAGCCAAATATGTATCAGTCGCTTCACTCGACTTTGATAGGTCCCGGAGGTACGCCTTTTGAGATCCAGATACGCACATGGGAGATGCACAGGATAGCCGAGGACGGTATCGCGGCACACTGGAAGTACAAAGAGGGCAAAAGCGGGACCAGCGATATGGACGAAAAGCTGGAGTGGATCAAGAACCTGCTTGAAATTCAGAAGGAGACCACAAATCCGGAAGAATTCATGGAGACCCTTAAGATAGATATGTTCAGCGACGAGGTGTTTGTGTTCACTCCAAAGGGCGATGTGAAGTCGCTTCCGGTCGGCTCGACGCCGATAGATTTTGCGTATAAAATCCACAGCGCGGTCGGAAACAAGATGATGGGCGCGAAGGTAAACGGAAAAATCGTTCCGCTGTCTCACGAGCTGCAGAACGGCGATATAGTAAGCATAATCACAAGCGCTGCTCCGCACGGTCCCAATATCGATTGGCTTAAGATATGCAAGACCTCGGAGGCGAGAAACAAGATCAATCAATGGTTCAAAAAAGTGAACCGTGAGGAGAATATAGAAACGGGTAGGCTCGCTCTTGAAAAGGAGCTGGTCAAAAACAATATACCGGGCAAATATGTCGATGATACTGAGTTTATACAGCCTCTGCTCAAGCGGTACGGGTTCAAGGAGCTTAACGACCTTTATGCCGCCGTGGGCTACGGCAGCGGCAACGCGAAAAAGTTTGTCAACAGATTTGTTGCCGAAAGCAAAAACAAACAGCTGCTTGAGAATGAGGTGACGCCTGCCGAGGTGGCAGTTCCGGTCAATGTCAAGACTACCGCGAAACCCGGTCAGAGCGGCGTCGCGGTCGAGGGGATCGACAACTGTATGGTGCGTTTTTCGCGCTGCTGCAATCCGGTGCCGGGCGATGAGATCGTGGGCTATGTCACCCGCGGCAGGGGAGTGGCGGTACACAGGGCTGACTGCCTGAATATGATAAACGCTCAAAACAGCGAAATTGAACGCAACAGACTGATATCCGTGCATTGGATAAACGACGCAGAACCTGCGGCGTATAAGTCGACCATAACGCTTACCGCGTCTGACCGCGTTAATCTGCTGGTGGATATTATGAATATTATAAACGAGGTCAAAGCTCCGGTGACAAACGTTAACGCCAGAACAGGCAAGAACGACTTGGCAATCGTTGATGTGACCGCCGAGATAACCGGCACAAATCAGCTTGATAGGATCATGAATAATCTGAAAAATCTTCCGGGTATTATCTCGGTCAGCAGAAGGAGGCGCTGATTTATGAACTGCGGTCTTAAAATAAAACGGCTCATACTGGGTCCGGTCGGCGCAAACTGCTATGTATTTTGCGATACCGACCGTGGGAAGGCTGCGGTCATAGACCCGGCAGGCGATCCCGCGCTTATCGCAAAGACGGCGGAGGACGAGGGCTGCGAAATTGAGCTTATTATGCTTACACACGGTCACTGTGACCACGTGGGTGGACTTAAGGGACTTAAGGAGCGGTACCCGAACGCGGATGTGTACTGTCATGAAAACGGCGTTGA
>CANQKP010000056.1 GCA_947624495.1 uncultured Monoglobus sp.
ACAAGTCTGAGACTATGCTCAAACAGCTGTTCCTGTGCCGCACGGCTCCGAACCTGTTCGACGAGCATCCCGACTTCCAGATCGACGGCAACTACGGCGCGACGTCCGGTATAACCGAAATGGTGCTTCAGAGCCATACCGGAGCTATAGATGTGATACCGGCTATACCGTCCAATTGGAAGAGCGGACGCTTCAGCGGATTTATGACCCGCGAGAACGCCGAGGTATCAGCGGCATGGCAGAACGGTGAGTTGACCGAGCTTTCTGTTAAGGCTGTAAGAGACGGCGATATCAGAATAAGAGAAGAAAAACTCGGACTCGGCACGATCGTTGACTCCGCGGGAAACAATGTTGAGTTCAGCTTTGACCCGGAGACAAACATAGCCACGATAGCCGGAAGAGAAGGCGAGACCTACACAGTAACACACTTTGAGAAGCAGATACCCAAGTACTTAGAGGGTACAAATACGGTTTTCGCTTCCGCCGCCGCCGGATTTTTCGCCAGTGATAACGGCGGAGTTCCAAAGGTCGTTGACGGAAACGCGGTCGGCTATGTGAACAACAGAGAGGGCGTTGAGGTTGGATTTTGTTTCAGAAAAGTTGATCTTACCGGAATAACCTCCGCATCGCTTGCAATAACAAGATTTTATGACTCAAATCCCACGATCTCTGTGAGACTTGATAAAAAGGACGGCGTTGAGATTGCAAATATCAAAGTGACCGATACCGGAGCGTACGCTCTTGAACTTAAAAACCTTGAAGGTGTTACCGGAAAGCATGATCTATATATTGTCGCGAAGGGCGATCCGTACAAGGAAGGTCAGAAATACCTGTGCAACATCGGAGACCTGGTATATGACTACAAATACTTAAACCCCGAATACAGCGAGCCGGTAAGCTATGATTATGAGGTAGTAAGCGCGGAATACGGCGCAGACGGTGCGCTTGACGTAAAGCTTGCATACAGCGGAACGGATACCGCCCCCAAGGCTAAGCTTATCGTCGGAGTGTATGACGAAAGCAGCAATGATGTGCTGCTCAGCTCGGCGGTATACGACATAGAAAGTACGGAGGTCAAAGATCTTGATTTTGTTAAGCCGCAATCCGGCGCTGTCAAGCTGTATATTTGGGACGGCACAGACACAATCGAGCCGTTAAGCGCGGTATATGAAGTTAATTAAAAATACGTATATGTTTTAGCATTATCAAAGAGGCGGAAATTCAATTTTCCGCCTTTTTGATTTGGAATTTGATCTGGTCCCATTAAAATAATACCCAACTGGGTCTTTTGGAAAGTTAAAATATAATGTAAAATAAAATTATAAAATTACAAATTCGGTGATTTTGTGAAATGCAAAAAGCGCGGGAACGAGAATAATTTACTGAATTATGTGCGCGTATTCGCTGATTGCTTATCACTGCGTTAGGAGGAAAATTTATGTTAAAAAGATTGTTGGCATCGGCTCTGTCGGCAGCCATGCTGATCACAACGGTACCGGCTGTTTTTGCCGAAAGCTATGACGGCGCAGAGGCGGAAGCCGCCGCGTCAAAATTCGATCCCGAAACAGTAATGTGGACGGATAATCCGATTGAAAATGTTTTAGCGGAGACCGGAAAATATAAGTCGGTTAGGGAGATCGACCCAAACGCGGCAAAGAGTACGGATGCGTTAAATATTCAGAACCCCTACGGCAAACCCGGCGAGAATTATGAGAGCTGGGATTATTCCGAGTATCTTTGGACCAACTTTTACCCTATCGGCAACGGACGCATGGCGGGCATGGTTGCAGGCGGAATTGATGACGAGGTCATCCAGATCAACGAGGATACCTGCTGGGACGGTTCGCCTTACGGAACGGTCATTGACGAGAGCGGCAATGTCGTAAGCACCGTTAAGCAGGCTTATGAAACAAAAGGCAGACTCACCGTTAAGGACGGCACGTTCACGAGCGGCAGCAAGCCCGAAAATTGGAGATACTTCCGCGGCGCGGACGAAAGCGGAAATCCCGCCGAGATAGGCTCGGAAAATGTTTTGGTCGGCGATGAGTCATTCAGATCGAAGTACCCTGCGTTTGCAAACAAGAGCATAGCAAATCAGGCGCTTAATATAAACAACGCCAAAGACCAGAATGCGGTCCAGGATCGCTGGAATATGGAAAAAATGGTCGAAGCAACTTTCCTCGGCACTCCCTCAAAGCAGAGAGCGTATAAGTCGTTTGCCGAGGTATATCTTGATTTTGGTCAGAGCTACAAGGACGCGGCAAATTATACCAAGAGCCTTGATATGAAAACCGGAATTGTGACTGTTGAATATGATTTGGGAGGCAAACATTATAAGCGTGAGAGCTTTGCGAGCTATCCCGACCAGACCGTTGTGACCCATGTTGAGTCAAACTCACCGCTAAGCTTTACGGCGGAGCTTCACACATATCATCAGCAAAACGGTTATTATACATACGAAAAGATAAACGATAAAGAAGTTAAGGTGCGCGCTGCGGTATATAACGGCAACAAGGACAACAACATCGCGCAGACCAACATGATAAATTTCGAGGCGCGTATGCTGCTCGACGGCGACGGCACATTCTCGGTCGGCGCTGATAATAAGACCGTTACTGTAAACGGCGGAACTCAGGCGACAATTTATGTTGTCGGCGCGACAAATTATGTAGATTACAAAACTCTTGACAACAATAAGCCCGCGGCGGACTGCGAGTATTATATGAACAATGTTAAGTCAAAGTCTTATGAGCAGATAAAGGAGCGCCACCTCGCCGACTTCACCGAGCAGTTCTCAAAAACGGACCTGTCTCTGTCAAACGCGGACGGCAAGGACTTCAGCGGCACCCCGACCGAGGAACGCGTGCGTGAACCCAAGGACGGCAAGTCGGGCTTCCGTATCGGCGCGGCGTCAAAGACTTCGGACGCAAACAAGAACGGCGTAAGATCGACATACTCGGACGGCGACAATCAGCTCGCGACTCTTGAGTTTAACTACGGTAAATATCTGATACTTTCGGGTTCGCGCGACGGCAGAACGGCAAGCGGCGCGGGCGAGATCAATATCCCCGAAAGCCAGCCGCTTAATTTGACAGGCAAGTGGAACGCCGCGTTCTCGGCTTCCTGGAACGGAAAGTATACTATAAATATCAACACCGAAATGAACTACTGGGCGGCGCAGCCCCTTAACATCGGCGACAGCGAGAGACCGTTTATAGATACGTTTAAAGAGCTGGCAAAGAGCGGCAGCTATACCGCTGAATACCAGTACGGCATCGGCGACAGCGAGACTTATCAGCCCGGCGACCCGTGGGTAATGCACCATAACTATGACCTGTGGCGCGGTACGCAGCCGATAGACAACGCCACTGCCGGACTTTGGCCGACAGGCGGAGCATGGCTGCTTGACCACGCATGGCAGTATTATAAATTCAACAAAGATAAGGAGTATTTAGCCGAAGTTTATCCGTACATGGTAGGCGCGGCGAAGTTCTTTACGCAGTTCCTTGTCGTTGACCCCAAGACCGGATATCTGATAACAGCCGCGTCATGCTCGCCGGAGCAGGGCGGAGTTCAGCCCGGTCCCGCTATGGACACTCAGCTTGTTAGAAACCTTTATGACATGGTACAGCAGGCGAGCGCGATATTGGGCAAGGAGCAGGAGAACGCAGATCTGCTGGCAAAGATAGCCGAGCAGATGCCTTCGAGCTATCTGGCGGATGAGCAAGGCAAGATAGCGCCAAATCTTATTGACAACGCAGGTCTTATAAAAGAATGGGTCCGCGGCGACGTAACATTCGATATTTCAAAGAGAGACAGCGGTCAGTGGAGCGTTACAAACCCGTTTAAGAATAACGAGAAAACACAGGTATACGACCACGGCGCGAGCAATACCACAAATCACAGACACTGCTCGCACCTTTGGGAGATATTCCCCGGAACACATTTGAGTGGTTACAGTGAGGACCCCAACGAGCAGAAAATATTCAAAGCATACCAGAAGTCTGTATCGGCAAGAAGCACCGGCAGCGGTCAGGGCTGGGGTCTTGCATGGAGAATTAACCTAAACGCGAGAGCGCTGGACGGCAACGCAGCGTCAACAATGCTTGAGCAGCTCTTTACCACCAGAACCTCGCCCAACCTGTTTGATCAGCACCCGAACTTCCAGATCGACGGAAACTACGGAGCGACATCCGGTATTTTGGAGATGCTTGTTCAGAGCCACGACGGAGCGATAACGCTTTTGCCCGCTCTGCCCGACAAGTGGACAGACGGTTCCTACAGCGGATTTAAGACCAGGGAGGGCGCGACGGTTGACCTTTCGTGGAGCGGCTCAAAGCCTCAGACTGCAAAGATACACGCGACAGAGACAAAGGATATCAGCGTGCGCTCAAAGTATATGTCCGAGGCTCAGATCACGGACGAGAGCGGAAACGCTGTGGCTGCAACGCTTAACGACGACAGAACTATGGCGACATTCCCCGTCGAGGCGGGCAAGACCTACACAATCACAAACTTCGGCTCAAACGTTACCGAGGGCAGCAAAACCTATAAAGCGGCGGACGTCAAGGAATTCTACGCAAGCGACAAAGGAGCGGTTCCTAAGATTGACGGCAATGGTGTTGAGATAGGTTATCTTTACAACAGAAGCGGCGTTAAAATCGGTTACGCGGTAAACGATGTGGATTTTGACGGTCTTAAGCAGCTTACGCTTAAAATGCCCAAGGTAAGGGATGACAATGTATACGTGTCAATTTATGTTGACACCGTGGATGGAACCGAGATCGCAAATCAGATAATAACCACCGGAGATAACGAGCTTGAGCTTAAAAACCTCAGCGGAATAAACGGCGTTCATAAGATTTGGCTGCTTTACACTCAAAATCCGTACAGCAGTTCTCAGAAATATCTTGGCAATGCCGGAGATCTGAGCGGTTTTTACAGCAAGACCAGCGGCGGCGACACAAATCCAACAACGCCTCCGGCGCCGACTACTGCCCCCGAACCGGCGGACTACACATACGAGATAGTAAGCGCGGAATATGGTGCAAACGGCGCGCTTGCCGTGAAGCTTGCATACAGCGGATCGGCCGCAAGCCCCAAGGCTAAGCTGATCGTCGGAGTGTATGACGAGAAGAACGAAAGCATCATGCTCAATTCGGCAGTATATGACATAGAAGGCACCGATGTTAAAAATCTTGACTTCAAAAAGCCCGAAACCGGAAAAGTAAAGCTGTATATCTGGGACGGCACAGACACGATCAAGCCTTTAAGCGCGGTATACGAGGTAGGAACTGTTGTTCCTACCTCGGTTCCCACACTGCTGCCGACGCTCGTTCCGACGGCGAAGCCGACCAACGCACCCACAGCAAAACCGACAGTTGCGCCAACGGCTGCGCCTACCGCGGATCCTGCGGTCAAGGGCGCATATATAGGCGATATAAAATATAACACTATTACAGAGGCGGTAGCTGCCGCCGCTGCAAAGTCTCCCAAAAGCGAGGCTGACAGAGTGTATATTGACATAGCTCCCGGCACATACCGCGAGCAAGTGACGGTAAGCACACCTTACGTAACAATGCGGAAAAAGGCGGGTACTGCGGGAAACGTTGTGTTGACATGGTACTACGGTCAGGGTTCAATGTATGACAGCTGTAACTCCGGCGGATTTTACGATAAATCCGCAATCGGCGACGGTAAGGGATATGCCCCGAAAAATTGGGGCGCGGCGCTTAATATAGATAAAGCGGCGGTCGGCTTTGCGGCGGAAGACCTCGTGCTTGAAAATTCATATAACAAGTATTATACTCAGGAAGAGCTGATCGACATTTCGGGCGTGGACCCGGATTCGGGAAACAGCAACTTTAAACGTCTTGAGTGGTTGAAAGACCAGATCTCAAAAGGCATCAGCGATACCGAGATAAACACAAAACTCACTACACGTGAAGAAATTGATTTCGGCGGAGTAAAATCAAGTCCCAGAGAGCGCTGCGCGGCGTTGTATTGCAGCGCGGACAGGGCTGTTTTCACAAACTGCGAGATCATGTCTACCCAGGATACTATAGGCATAAACTCAGGCAGAATGTATTTTAAGAACTGCAGGCTCGGCGGAACCACAGACTTTATCTGCGGCAGCGCTCAGGCTGTGTTTGACGGCTGTGAACTGGTCGTTAATGCCGGAAGAAACGGCAGCGGCGGTGAGTCGGCAACATTTACCGCGCCCAGCAACGGAGCCGAGTCGGAGGGTTATCTTTTCTACAATTGCCGTATGACAGGAACAGAGTATGCGACCGCGGGAAGTATGGGCAGACCGTGGGGAAGCGCCGGCGGTCCGGCTGCCGCATATATCAATACTGTTATCGGCAGCGCGGCGATAACATCAGGCGGAAAGTATCTTGTGTCCGACACAGGCTGGTCGGATATGAGCGGCAGTAAGGCGGAGGACGCCCGTTTCGTCGAATACGGCAGCGTTGACACTGCCGGAAAAGCCATTGATACTTCGAAGCGCCGCTGCCCGGTGCTGAACGACTGGACAATGCTTAGGTACAATCCGTATACCTTTACCAAGGGTTCGGATGATTGGGACCCCGCAAACGCAAAAGGTAAATATGCGGGCGTAGAAAACGTTATAAATTCAACCACAATTGACACAAGCAATCAGAATGTGAACGAGATCACTCTGCCGTCTGCTCCGAGCGGATATGAGTTCAATTGGGAGAGCGACAGCGAGTTTGCGACGGTAAACGGAAATAAACTGACGCTTATCCGTCCGGCTTACGGAGAGGAGCCGATAGACGCGACCGTTAAGCTGTACGTGAGAAGCTTGTCCGACAAGACGATAGGAACCGAAAAGTCAATCGCGTTTGAAATTAAGCCGACCAATGACACTGTCAATGTGTTTAAACTGAGAGGCACGATATCGGTCGGAGCCGCGGCGGAGGTGGATGTTCCGGTCCGTGTTAGAGTGTTAAGGGGCGGCGCTGTGATAAAGTCGCAAATCATAAATCTTCCCAAGGGTCAGACTTCTGCGGCGTACACGGTTGAAAATATTCCGCTTGGCACATATGACGTGATTATCGACAGTCAGACAGACAGCTACAGAGTGTTTGCGCCCGGCGAAGGCAAAACATCCGCGTCGGCAAGCACTCCCGGACAGAGTGTACCGCTTGATATAAGTCTTAAGAAGCTTGTGCCGGTGAGCGTGAATGTATCGTCAAAGCCCGCGAACGTTGGCAGCGGCGTGACTGTGACTGACAAAGGAAACGGCGTATTTAACGTTAAGGCGTCGAAAGGTGTTGACGGCGGAGCGTACTGGGATCTGGTAAGCGTCGCGGGCGCCGAGCTTGCGTCAGCCGAAACCGTTACACTTAAGTACACACTTGAGATCCCTGCGCTTATAGCCAACAAAGATGGATCCAAGGGCGCGTCCATTGATTTCAATGCGAAAACGCCGGGTGCATTTTCAAACGGTGTAAACACTTCGAGAATAACAAGAACCATATTCGGAAGATGGGACCAGGTTAATATGCTTGACGCTGTTCAAGGCGGAATATCCGGTTCAAGCAGCGGAGCGCCTTATGATCAGTGGCTGAATTGCACCGGAGATCAGTTCAAGTCGGCGGCTGACTGTCCTATAGCATATGACTTTGAAATAACCGCGGACTTTAAGGAAAGCAAGGTCAGCGCCAAGGTCAAGACGGTCAAAAAGGGAGGCGCTTCTGTTACAAAGGATTGGGTAAGCTACGATTTCGGAGGTTTCCCAACGGTTATTGACAGAAATCATCTCTCGCTGGCGGTATATACCGGCACCGCGAATTCGGCTGAATACAATATTTCAAATATCAGCGTGAACTATACAAAGTTCGCTGACTAAATCAAGAATAATAATTTTAAAAATTATTATAGATTTCTTCCCAATTAGAAAGGCGGGGCATAAAGCTCCGCCTTTCCGCTTAAAATTTAAAAATAATTATTCATGGTCATGACCGCAGCCGCAGCCGCATTCATCGTCCATTGCGCCGAGATCAAGCTCAATAACCTCGCCGCATTCGGGACACTCAAAGCTGCCGTCTGCAATATCGTCAAGATCGTCGCCGGTGAACTCGATAACCGCGCCGCAGTTGTCGCACTTGAGCTGATACAGATCATCTTCAAACCCGTCATCGTCCATTAATTCCTCGGCAATGACCTCGATCAGATCATCATGGTCATCAATGCGGTCAGCCAGGAAACCCTGTTCGCTGTCAAGCATTTCGATCTCCTCGGCAGACTTTTCAAGATAGCTGATGATATGCGAAAGCACCTTTGAAACGTCCTGCTCAGGGTCAAGACCAAGTCCGTCAAACAAGCCCTTTATGTAAGCGGCTTCCTTTTTAAGTTCAGACATAATATTTCCTCCTATACGCGCTCCATATACTCGCCCGTGCGGGTGTCGACTCTTATCATGTCGCCCTCGTTAATAAACATGGGAACGGTTACGACAGCGCCCGTTTCAAGCGTGGCGGGCTTTGTAACGTTGGTCGCGGTGTTGCCCTTGACTCCAGGCTCGGTGTGTGTGACCTCAAGCTCCACAAATGTGGGCGGCTCGACCGAGAAGATGTTGCCCTTAAACGAGCAGAACTTAACCGACATATTTTCCTTAACAAACTTAAGCGCGTCGCCGAGCTGAGACTCGCTGAGCGGAACCTGCTCGTATGTTTCGGGGTCCATGAAGTAATACAGATCTCCGTCCTGATACAGATATTCCATATCGCGTCTTTCGATCATAGCCTTTTCAAATTTCTCGGTGGGGTTGAAAGACTTCTCAACAACCGCACCGGTAATAACGTTCTTAAATTTTGTTCTCACAAAAGCGGCGCCTTTGCCGGGCTTAACGTGCTGAAATTCAACGACTTGGCACACGCTGCCGTCATATTCAAAAGTCATGCCGTTTCTGAAATCACCTGCTGTAATCATTGGTAAATACCTCCTAAAAACTTAAAACAATTATTATGCAAAATCATATTTATTAAAGTATACTTTACTTTTCGGCGTTTGTCAAGCATATTTACAAAAATTACATTTTGCGCAGGTTCGTTTCGTTGATTTGTCCGAGTATATTCTCCCTACTTTTACAGATAATATTGTTACAGATTTTGTTTTAAAACCAAATTTGTTTAAATATTTTAGAATAAAGGAGCGATATATATATGAAAGCAACCGGTATTGTCAGAAGAATTGACGACCTGGGAAGAATTGTAATACCAAAAGAGATAAGAAGGACCTTAAGGATTCATGAGGGCGATCCGCTGGAAATTTATACCGAAAGCGACGGAACGGTGATATTTAAGAAATACTCTCCGATCGGCGAGCTTGGCGAGTTCGCACTGCAATACGCCGACACTCTCAACAAATCGACCGGACTTTTGACCTGCATAACCGACAAGGACAGCGTTATCGCGGCAAGCGGCGTCGGACGCAAGGAGCTTAAGGAAAAGCGCGTCTCTGGCGAGGTGGAGAAGATCATGGAGAAAAAGTCTCTGTTCTGCTCGAAGGATGACGGCGGCAGCATAAAGATAATTGACGACAGCGACAAGTACAAAGCGGGAGTTGTTGCTCCGATCGTACATGACGGCGACCCCGTGGGAACGGTCATCTTTATTGCCGAGCCTGAAAAGAGCATGAACGAGGTAGAGCAGAAGCTGGCTGAAACAGCCGCCGGATTTTTAAGCAAGGCGCTTGAATAATTAATTGCCCCGCACCATTGCTGAGAGCGGTGATGCGGGGCAATAATTAAAATTTGTCATTTCTTGAATTTCTTGGCGGATTTGCTCTGTTAGGCTTCTATCATGCCCCCGAATTGTTGACACTGCTCCGCCGTGTGTGTTAAAATCATCACTATGAGCAAGAAATTTGACGGTTTGAAAATCTACAAAAGCATATCAAAGTATGTAAAGATCTACATATGGTGGGCTGCCGCCGCTGCCGCGGGGGCGGTCTTATCGTCGTGGCTTGAGGTAAAAAAGACCGATTACCTGAGACAGATCGTGGATACGGCGCAGTCAGGCGACCTTTCGGGAGTGCCGCTTATATTTTTGTTTTCCGTTTTATCGATTGCCGGCATAATGGCGGCGGTCTATATCAGCCGGTACGCCGCAGGCAGGTTTTCGACCGGAATTATCCACGACATAAAGCGCGACAGCGCCGAACGGATCTCAAATATCCCTATCGATCATATGAACTCAGTGCGCAGCGGGGAAATGCTGTCCAAAATGAGTTCGGATGCCGACACGGTCCAGTTCTTCATGGAGAACGACTTCATAAAGATGATAGAAATCCCGTTTACGTTTATTTTTTATCTGACATTTCTGATCCGCCTTAATCCGCCGCTGCTTCTGGCGTCAATATGCACCGCGCCGATATTTGTTGCCGCGGGAGCCTGTTTTTCGATACCGTTTAAGGTGCGCTCCAAAAAATATATGCGCTACCTTGGTCTTGTCAGCAACACGGTGGCTGACATGGTCGGCGGCATATCGGTGGTCAAGTCATATAATATAGAGGACAGCCTTGCGGAAAAGTACGACGCCGGTATCCAAAAAGCCACCGATATGGCTTTGGGGAACGATAGGATACAGTACCGTGGCGTGTTTTTCTTCCAGCTCGCCCGTCATGTTCCGCTTTGCATATGTCTTATCTACGGCGGCTGGTTGTGCTTTAACGGCAGCCTGACGCTTGGAGCCTTAGTTGCGTTTTCAACGCTGATCAACCAGCTTTTAAGTCCGATCATACAGTCGTCCCAGCTTTTCTTTAACTTCCGTATGGCGGCGGCTTCGGCGGAGCGGCTGTTCACCGTGCTTGAGGAGCCTGTGGAGCGCAGTGACGGAATTGTATCCTGCGAGCTTTCGGATGATGTGCCGGCAATTGAGTTCCGCGGCACCGCCTTTGAGTATGAGGAGAACAAGCCCGTTCTAACGGGAATTGATCTCAGCGTCCGCAAGGGAGAGCAGGTCGGTTTTGCCGGTTCCAGCGGCTGCGGCAAGAGTACGCTGCTGGGACTTGTGTGCGGGTTTTACAAACCGCAGTCGGGAAAGATCCTTATCGGCGGTATTGATATAAACGAGCGCGAGCTTAAGTCAATGCGGAGCATGATCTCATACGTCTCTCAGGATACGTATCTGTTCCCGATCTCAATTTATGAGAATATCGCGATGGGAAAGCCCGGAGCGACGGAGGAAGAGGTCGTTGCGGCCGCAAAGGCGGCGTACGCTCATGACTTCATTATGGAGACCGAAAACGGATATAGGTCAAAGGTCGGCGAGAGAGGCTGCCGTTTGTCCGGCGGGCAGGTGCAGCGTATCTCTATTGCCCGCGCCATACTCAAGGACGCGCCGATACTGCTGCTGGATGAGGCGACCAGCGCTCTTGATGTCAATGCCGAGGCAGAGGTGCAGAAGGCTATTGACAATCTGAGCAGCGGAAGGACCGTTTTGGTGGTCGCTCACCGTCTGTCTACCATAAAGGACTATGACCGCATAGCCGTCATAGACGGCGGCGTTATCGCCGAGTGCGGAAAGCACAGCGAGCTTATGAGCATGGGCGGGGTTTACAGCAGACTCAATAAAACGGGAGGCGGCGCCTCATGAAAGTGATTGACGGACTTAAGATCTGCTTCTCAATAATGAAAAGCAACAGGCGGATATATTTTGCAATGGTCATACTCGACGTTGTTTTCATGTATCTTGCCGATGTGTTTTTTGCGCTGCTGAACCGCGGCGTTGTCAATTCGGTCACAAATATGGACTTTTATTTGTTCAAGTCGTCATTGTGGTTTGCCGGATTTGCTATGGCGGCGTATATCATCGACGTGCTTGTGCGGTTCAGAAAAATGAAATCGATTAGGCTTATCATGCAGGATATGCGGTGCAGCCTTTTCAGACATATGGAATTTTTGTCTGTTGGGTATTATGAGAAAAATCACAGTGCGGACAGTATTTTCAGGCTCAACAGCAATGTTGAAAACATGAAGAGGGCGTACACGAACAGCTTTCCCAATATAGTCCACGCCCTTATGGGCGGTGTGGCGTCATGTTTGTTTATACTTATGTTAGATTTAAAGCTCGGACTTGTGTCTTTGGCGACCTGCGCGCTCACATTTGTGATAAACCTGAAATTTGCGGCGCCGCTGCGGAGGCTCGGCAAGCGTATACAGGTAGGCGAATCGCGGCTGCTGGCGCGGCTGTCGGATCTTCTGGCGGGCTTCCGTATAATAAAGCTGTTTGATATCGACGGCTCGTCCGTGCGGCGGTATGCCGACGCCAATGACAAGGTCGCGGATATGAGAGTAAAGCGCATCTCTAAAATGGGAATATTAAGCAGCCTGAGCAATCTGCTCAACTTTATCAACAATTTTGTGCTTATAACAATAGGAGCGGTTATGGCTGCCTTGGGGATTTGCGATTTCGGAACAGTGTTTGCTATACTCAGCGTTCAGGGCAACGTCAGCGGTATGCTTCTGACGTTCGGAAACTCATGGGGAATGATGCAGGAGAGCATAGCCGCGGCAGAGCTGATCAACGAGATATTCAATGAGGAGCAGGAGACCCGCGCGCCGCTCATTGACAGAAATGCGGATCTGAGCGACGATTATATCTGCTTTGAGGACGTCTCCTTTACATATGACGAGGAGCGCGGCAGAGTGCTTGACGGACTGACGCTTTCCGCTGAAAACGGCGAGGTCACGGCGCTGGTCGGAGCCAGCGGAGGAGGAAAAAGCACGGTGATCAAGCTGCTGTCGGGATTTTACAAGATCGAACGCGGAAAGATATATTTTGCCGGCAGAAATATCAACGCCTATTCTTTGGAGGAGCTTCGGGGCATGATCTCATATGTGCCGCAGGATGCCTATCTGTTTGACACTACGGTCAAGGAGAATATCGGCTACGGCAAACCCGGCGCTTCGTTTAAAGAGATAGTTGAGGCGGCGAAGGCAGCAGGCGCCCACGAGTTTATTTTAGAGATGCCGCGCGGGTACGACACTCAGGTGGGTGAGCGCGGCGAGAGCTTATCAGGCGGTCAAAGGCAGAGGATCGCGATTGCCAGAGCGTTTCTTAAAAACGCGCCCATACTGCTGCTCGACGAGGCGACCAGCGCCCTTGATACCGAGAACGAACTGAAAGTGCAAAAAAGTATAGACGCC
>CANQKP010000057.1 GCA_947624495.1 uncultured Monoglobus sp.
AAAAGTCTTGCCTCAACGCTTCAGCTTCTCATCGATAAATACAAGGATAATTCAAAGCTGATGCTGATCCTCTGCGGATCGTCCATGTCCTATATGGAGGATCACGTCCTGGCATACAAAGCACCGCTTTACGGACGGCGGACGGCGCAGATGAAGGTCGTTCCCTTTGACTTTGAAGAGACCTGCCGGTATTTTAAGAATTTCTCAGACGAGGATAAGGCACTGATCTACGGGATTGTCGGCGGAACGCCCCAATATCTGCTGCAAATGAACGATGCGCTTAGCATTGAGGATAATATTAAAAATACGTTTCTGAATCCCACCTCGGCGCTCTTTGAAGAACCGGAAAACCTTCTGAAACAGGAGGTTCGGGAGCCTGCACTGTATAACGCCATCATCACGGCGATCGCCACCGGTTCCACACGTATGTCGGAGATTTCCGGCAAAGTCGGCGAGGACACCAATGTGTGCTCCGCCTATGTCAAGAACCTCGTCGCACTCGGAATCATCCGAAAAGAAACGCCCTACGGTGAAACTGCGTCACGGAAAACGATTTACGCAATCGAGGACAACCTGTTCCGCTTTTGGTATCGATTTGTGCCTGAGAACCATTCTATAATTGCCCGTGGCGCAGCCGATCTCGCCTATAAGCGCATCGAACCGTTTTTGCCTGAATATATGGGCAAGGTTTTTGAGGAGATCTGCAAGCAGTACCTATGGAAGCTGCTGCTTGACGGCAAATGTCAAGTGGAGTTTTCATCTCTCGGTCGCTGGTGGGGCAGCGATCCGAGGGACCGGAGCCAGACGGAGATCGACATTTTAGCCGAGCAAAACAAAACCACTGCCCTTTTCGCCGAATGCAAATGGACGAATGAAAAAGTCGATCTCGGCGTGCTTGAAACACTCGTAAAACGCAGCGAGCTGTTCCCGTATAAGAAGAAGCACTTTTACCTCTTTGCAAAGGCCGGATTTACAAAAGGATGCGTCGACAAGGCGAATGAGATGGGAAATGTGAGCTTGGTGAGTTACGGGGACATAGCATCTTCTTTGTGCACTGTTTAATTGTCGTAGAGAAAGAACATGCTTTTATTCGAGCAAGATAAAAAGGATATCCGAACCGATATCTTGATCTGAGTCTTAAAGCCCGACTCTTTCGGAGAGATCCAATCGAGCCGGGCTTTTTGTTGTTTATGCAAAAACCGCATTTTTCAAAATGCCGCCTTTGCAATCGCAAAGGAGACACTGCACTATAAAAAATAATATGGGGTCTCATTTGGGATTTGCTTGATGATGGCAAACGTGACGATTCGGCTTACAAAAGAGTAGTTCAACCGGCAAGGCCTCAACTCCGCCGGTTTCGTCATTTTCGGGACTGTTCCTCTTTTCAGAATGTTTTTTGCCGAACATTTTGAACTACATGCGCTTTTCATATAATAATGCGTTTTGAGTGCGTTATATGGACAAAAAAGTTGAAAAAATATCGATTTTAACGAATAACGGCTTGACATGGGGATAAAAATAGTATATATTATTTTTAACGAGGTGAAACTATGTCAAGACCTGATAATCTGAATATTTTAAGAGAGCGAATCCGAGCCGCCGAAATCGGCTCTGTTTTTGTTGCGTCTGACTTTGCAGATGTCACCGAAAATGTTAAAGTCGGAGTCAGCCTTTCCCGATTAGAGGAGGAAGGAATTATTATGCGGGTCATGCGCGGAGTATATTATAAACCCGGATACAGCAAGCTCCTTGACGAATATATTGCCCCGGCTCCCGATGCCGTTGCAGATGCGATAGCGCGTAATTACGGATGGAGCATTGTTCCCTGCGGTGACACCGCATTGAATCTTCTCGGTTTGTCAACACAGGTTCCCGCCGTCTGGTCATATGTCAGCGACGGTCCGTATAAGGAATATTCCTATAACGGCACGACGATCAAATTTAAGCACACGGCAAACAGAGAAATATCTAGAATCTCCCCGAAAACGGCGCTGGTGATCCAGGCTATAAAAACACTTGGAAAAGGTAACATCCGAAATGATACGGTCGAGAAAATAATATCAGAAACCACACCGGATGAACGGAAAATAATGTTGGCAGAAGCCCAATACGCAACGTCATGGATCTACGAATTTATCAAAACGGTTTGCAGGTGTTGAGAGCTGGAGGTATTGATGACGATATATCGCCGCGTTCTCTCCGATAAACTGCTCACTACCATCATTGCTTTTGAGGAAATATTTACTGCTGTCAATGAGGAAAGTTTGATCTTGCCAAACATGACACGATCCGTCTCATCCTCCAATGCTATATCTCAAGGTTTCTCGACGAATATGAAGACATGCAGAATATGACCTTTGGCAAGAAACCGAAACATTATATAACTTTACCAGCAATATAGATACTAAAAATTAGCACAATCTAAAATGATGAATTTATACAGATTCCTCTAATTTTATATGTTTGTACTAAATTTAAACTTGGAGTGACAATATGCTAAAAGCTTTTGACACATTACTACAGACCGTTGTGACAGCTAAGAGCGCCGCCGAAAATGGAGATAATGAGCCCTTTCGTTATGAATGCTTATGTTGTGGTGAAGAGGTCCTTTTGGCTGCCCAAGATAGTATCTATAAAGCAACTCATTTTAGGCATAGAAATGGAAATAATGATAAAATCTGTGAACTATATCTTGGCCAGCATGGACTAATCCCTGTCCGGTATGACAAAAAAAGCAAGCAGGAACGCGTGGAATTTTACTACAACAATAGCATTAAGTGTTTTATCGTCGGTTTTAATTTCTCGGAAGAAGAAATTTCCGCATATGAAAAAGCAGGCGCATTATTAGAAATTCGTGAAACCCGCAATTCCTCGCCATTTTTTAATACACAAATAGATCATCAGACTTTTTCAGGTGGAATACAAGAACAATTTGTTTTAGATAAATACGCAGTGCCTTTTTATATTTCTAATACTCTTAGCAACAAAAAAAGTGAATACTATGTGTTTAATGAAGATGCCCCCTCATTTTTTAAAATTTTAAACAGTGATCCTAATGATGAAAATTTCAATGCCAAACTGATAAAAAGCAAATCAATATATACCGGGGTCAGGTACTTTATAGCATGGCCCGGCAGAAATACAGCACAAATCAAATTAAAAAACACTTCGGATGTGCTTATTGAAAAAGAAATTCAATTTATTACTTTCAGGAAAATGCCTGTATGGGGGATGGTTATATCTTTTGAGAGCAAGAACCAGATTATTGACAATATTCTTAAAGATTGGGGATATACATTGGATGTTCCTGAAGACGTTTCCCTACTATGGCCTCCAGCATATGAAAAAGGAGAAAAACTTGCAGTTTCTTCATCAAATTTATATCTGTACTCCTCCTTTAAAATTCAGGGGCATGGAAATATAAACGTAGCAGATAATTGCATCAGTAAAATTTCAGGCAACATAACTAAGATTTATTTACACGATTCAATTCACATTTTGAAGAAAAATGCTGAACTTGAAATTTTAAAAGAACCGTTACCATCGGCAATTCTCTCGTCAAAGGTAAAAGTGGAGCAAGCCGATTCGTTTTGCGTTCCTAATGCGAATACATTCTTTTTATATTCTGAATTAGGTACAAACAAGCTTGAAGAAGGACAGAAAGTTTTCTTAACCTCAGATACCTTTGTTGCTGAGTATGTCGGAAACACTATGACACGCATCATACGTTTTCCGGAGCCTGTGAAGCCAACAATAGACGAAAAGTTTTTTGAAATTATCTCAAATTATTGGATCACCAAAGAGTATCAAACAATGCCCTTAGATTCATTGCCGCCATCAATATGTGATTATTTGGATCGTTGTAGAAGAAACAACCACATTAATATTGCGGTGGAACAACTGATAGCGGAGGCAAAAGATGGTTGATTTTTCCGTTTTGACCGATGAAGAATATGGTTGCATTTGCGCCGCTATTCCTCGTGAAACAATAATCGAGTATTTTAAAAAGAACCCGAAATCGTTTTCTAAAATTCGTCCGGGATTTCGTGCCACAGCAATAAAATCGGATGACGCTGTAAAACTGATGGTCAAATCCAGACAAACTGGATTTATTTCATCATTTGTTGAAAACATTGTCAACAAATGGTTAGTTGAAATTTCCGAGGCAATTTCAGATTATCAAACAAACGGCGAAACTGAGATTTCATCATACATAAAAGCACTTTCTCAGTCTTTTTTTGCGGATAATATATCGGCATATTTCAAGTTGTCTGAAAAAAGATTGTCTTCCGAAAACATTTCCTTAGTTCAGGATATCATTATAATGTTAAAGGATTATGATGAAAAACTGCAGAAAACAGAAACCGAACGGAAAGAAACATTGCAAGAATTAAATGAATGCAAAAATGAAATCAAATCGTCGATTGCCCACAGCAACCATCAATTGGCTAAGGCGTCCGCACAAATAAAAAAACTTAAAGAAAAAATTGATGAACTTAAAAAAATTGATTTGCTCTATAAAGAGGCTCAGTGCAATCTCGACAAATACAGAAGCGATGCAGAAAACTTAAAAAAGAAAAATGATACTCTGAATGAAAAACTGACAAATTTGCAAGGCGAAATTTGTAAGGTCACAAAAGAAAAAAATGAATTAGAGGTTTCAATTCGAAGAAAGCTAGAGGAAGAACATGACGAAGAACTGCTTTCAAAAACTTTTGCGAACCCTTTGCGTCCCGTCGACATGAGTGATTTTATAGATTATTTACAATATAACTTTGAAAGCATAGGCATTAAAAATGAACCTGATATGCCAACAAAACATCTTTTATCGCTTTACCTTTCTGATATTTTGTTTCAAGGAAAACCAATTGTATGCGATAAAGCAATTTCTAAAACGTTGATAGTTTGTGTTGCTAATGCGCTTATAGGTACGCCCGATATCAGCTATATTCATTTTAACCCTGATATGACCGAGAGTACGTTGCGCAAAATGCTTGCAGCCTGTGAAAGGATCGTGGTTATTGATAATTTCTTGGGTAATTTTAACGAAACCGTTTTACTATCAGTAACAGATGACTATAAAAACAAAATTATATTTTTAACCTATAATTACAGCAAGACGCTTAAATATTTATCTGAAGAGTTATTCGCATATTGCTATTTTATTGGGGCAACTAAAATTCCAGAATTGTTTGTAGGGTCGTTTCCGGATGAAGATTCATCAATATTTATTGAAGAAGAGTACAAACTTGAATGTAAGTATTACTCAAATCGTTATGAAACAATACTGAAAAACATACTTAATGAGCTCAATTATTGCGAGAAGGTGGTAAACGTTAAGGTTCTTGATGTTCAAAACGAAATTAAACTGTGTGAATTGCTCCTGTTCGATATAATCCCGTATTGTTTTGAAATTTATTCTATCAACCCTTTGAATTATTCTCGAACGTTGCAAAAATATTTTCAAAAGAGTTGCTATGCAAAAATGCTTGGAAGGTGGCTGAATGCATGAATAAGCTATTAGAATCAATGGCTTCGGACATGAACATTCGCCGCTATGCAAACGAGTCTGATGTGTCATTTGAATATCGTCTGATATATTCTGCGCTTGGGCAATGGTGCTTGAGATTAGCAGCTTCGCCCGATAGCAGCATAACAAAGCACTCACAATCGTTGTTTCTTAATAATCTTCTTGAAAAATATATTAATTTGTTTCCGGAAATTGCGCCAATGTTTGAAACTGAAATGATTCCCGTATCTATTTTTATTCGGAGAGTATATGAAGAAATAGGATATTTGTTCACAGATGAGAACAACAAAAACCATGTTGCCAATTTAGGTAAAAGTATTGAATTGGATAATGGTATGTTATATTTTGGCGCTTTTGAAACTGCATCAATTTCCGGATTGGGTGTTATTACAGAAGATTACGCTCCATCTCCAATCGAATGGAGAGATGTCTTAATTAGAGACAGGCTGACGTGGGAACAGTTTATTGTCAATCAGTTTGATATTGTTCTTTTTGACCAGAGGGATATTTCTGCCAATGAGTTGCAATTCTTCGATCCTTTATCTCGGTATAGCCCATCGAAATCATGGAGAAACCGAATGACAACAGATAAAACAATCGCTCGTAAAACACCTAACGGTCCGTTCTATAAGGTCATGAATAATAATAATGAGCTTTTGTTCTGCAAAGAACCACAAAATGAAAATGCAGAGGATCTAATTTCTTTTGAATACAGACGATTGTATTTTGCACTGAAAAAAGCTTACAGGAATCCCCTTAACGCTATAATTAAGATGCTTGATGATGAATATTCTGAATTATTGATTAGAGGGCATTTGCCCAACCGAGAATATTATTTGTTGCTGTTGTGCGCATGGCCGTATGAACAGGTTTTCAATAAGAATAGATTCATTATCAAAAACCAGGCAATTACGCTTATTAAAGATGTGTTAAGTAATCTTGCAATCAAAATACAAGGAGAATAATTATGTCACAAAACGGTGTACAACAATATTACGAAGCTATTCGAGGACGTTTAGCAAATTATATTAAATCTGACTATCTCGCAAATAGTGAAACTTTGCTCCTCTACGTTGATGATCTTCTTGGTGAACAGTGTGAAGATAGCACTAATATTTCACGCGAGCCGTATATTGAGACATCCGCATCCTATAAAAAATTGAAAAACGGTATTACCGAATCCACACAAATTCCTGATTATGTTAAACGTTTTTTTGAGAAGCTTATTAGTGATAAACTCGGAGTTTTTTCTGATCCATTTGAACATCAGGTGTTTGCACTTGAGCATTTTATTTCTGGTAAAGATTTGTTTGTGTCAACTGGAACAGGTTCTGGTAAAACAGAATGTTTTCTTTGGCCAATAATCGCTAAAACTATTGATGAAGCTATAAACCGACCCGTCTCATTTAAAAAGAACGCAATCAGAACGCTGATTATTTATCCAATGAATGCCTTAGTTTCAGATCAGTTAGGAAGGTTTCGCAATATCTTTGGTAATGAAAAATTTAAAAACCATTTTATCGATGCATCGCATGCAGATCGACTTCCTCATTTTGGTATGTACACTGGAAGGACACCATATGCTGGGGACGCTAAACCTTCCAAAAGTAAAGAGCACGCTACAGCCTTTAGAAAAGATTATCTCGTTGATCCTGAAGCGTCGGAAGATAAGCGACGTGAGCAGGTAAGAAACATTGAAGGACTAAAAAAAATTAACAAATATCCTGCAAGAAACGGCTCTGATGGACTTGAAGTTTTTATCAAAAATTTGGAAAAAAACATCCACAGTCCATCTCCGTTTGATCCGGAATTGATTACAAGATTTGAAATGCAAAACTGCCCCCCAGACATACTTGTGACGAACTACTCTATGCTTGAATACATGATTATGCGTCAAAGAGAGTCAGGAATTTGGGAAAAAACAAAAACTTGGTTGAATGATTCGGCAGATAATAAACTCCTTATAGTTTTGGATGAGGCTCATATGTATAGAGGTTCATCCGGTGGAGAAATAGCATTACTACTTGAAAGACTTTTCTCCAGACTCGGAATAGGACTTGATAAAGTTCAGTTTATCTTTACAACTGCAAGTATGCCACAAGGTTCAGATGCTGCAATCAATAGCTTTTACTTTGGTCTTACCGGTAGAAAAAATTGTGATAGTTTAGCTTTTCTGCGCGGTAGCAAGAAGCCTGTTCCCGAAGATTTAAGAATACATACAAATATTGAGGCTTTGGCAAGTATCGGATCGAATCAAGTATCAAATGATCAACAAATAACTGAAAAAATTATCAAGTTTGCAAAAAATGTTTACTCTGTTGATTTGTCTGCAAATATTGAAACAAAAGTTGCGCAAGAATGGTTGTATGACAATCTGCCAGAGTACGAGGCTTTTGTAAAACTCAATAGTCTATGCAGAGATGGGGCAAAATCTTATAGTTGTATTCGTGCAGAATTGTTTGGTGAGAATGAAAAAGCCACTGAGGCTTTAGATTCTCTTCTTTCTGTTGTTTCTTTGGCAGCTAAAGATGGAAATATTCTTTTCCCAGTTAGATTACATATTTTCTTACGAGGTTTGCAAGGACTATATGCGTGTTCTAATCCTAACTGTGTTTATTCGAAATATTCCGAATCAGAAAAATTGCATTTAGGAAAGGTTTTTTCAATCCAAAAAGAGAAATGCGAATGCGGCGCAAGAGTCTATGAACTCGTAAATCACATTAAATGTGGTGCTTTATATCTCAAAGTATTTGTCCAGCAAAGTGAAGGAACTCCATATTGGTATGTGTTCCCCACGCGAGGTCTAAATGGGGATTCTTCGTCGCTAAAAGAGATGCTGCTGTATATTACTCCTGAAGGTTATGCAAAGGGATCTAATGATAAACTAGCTTCTTTAGATCCTTTCACTGGAAAACTATACCTGCAAAAAAAGAGTGATCCGTCCCTTCTTACCGTGGTTTATACTGACAAGTGTGATCCTAAAACCGATTCATATACATTTCCTTCTTGTCCAAAATGTAAAAAGCCAATGCATTTAAAAAAGCCATCTGATTTTTCGACAAAAGGAAATATCCCGTTCTATAATTTAACAAAAGCACAGTTTGAAATGCAACCGCCGCGATCAAATTTTATCAATAGAGGGAAAAAAGTACTCCTGTTTTCTGATTCAAGGCAGAATGCAGCAAAACTTGCCAGAGATCTTTCGAAGTCATCCGATGCAGACGCTTTTAGGCAGGCTGTGCTTCTGGCATCACTCTTACTTGAAACGGATGGAAATGAACATTCATTACAAGAATTATATCCGGCGTTTCTCGATGTATGTTTGCAGAATAGCCTATCATTCTTTAGCGGGGATAGCAAAGATAAATTCAAGGATGATTTGAATAAATTCAGCGACCTTAAAAAGAGGACGGAGCGCAATCCCGGAAGACCATTAAACTATAAAGATATCGCATCAAGATTTTCAGTTTTACCGGAAGAATATTACGAACAGTTGCTGACATTCTTTACAGAAAGTCCTCGTTCTTTCAAAGACATCGGACTAGGATTTCTTGCGCCTATCGAAGACTTGCTTCAAAATGAATTGCTTGAAGATCTGAAATTTGATTACGATATAGAAATAAATCAAGGCATATTATTCCAGTTGCTTGTATTGCTGTTTTGGGATGTTATGGATGACAAAGCCGCTTTAGGAGAAGCTATATCTGATGATATCAGAAAAGATTTGCCAGGCAGAAGCAAGGCTGGAGATGACAGTTTAGGGTTAGGATATGATTTTGACAAATCAATCGATAAGAACTTTATAAGTTGCGCAAAAGATTTACTTGGACTGTCGGATAAGTCGATGAGCATCCTTACATCAAAAATTAGGGACATATTCTTTGCATCGTCGTCAAAAAACAAATATTACTTGAAACTGTCGGCGGTAAAAATAAAGCTTACCGGTGAGGAATTTGTTTGGTATCGTTGTCAGAAATGCGGAAAAATCTCTCCCTATAAAATCGGAAACTGTTGCGGCGCATGTTTTGAATCAAATTCTATTACTCCTATTTGTAACGAGGATTTATCGAGATTTGATTTTTGGCGTATCCCGGTTCTCAATGCAATTAAGAAAATCGATACAATTCATACGATTGATACCGAAGAGCACACGGCACAATTGTCATATAAGGAAACAAGAAGTGACACTTGGAGCAGGACTGAAAAGTATGAAATGAGATTTCAAGATATCAATGCTGGCGAACATGGAGAAGATTCAATTGATGTTTTAAGTTGTACTACGACGATGGAAGTTGGCATTGATATCGGCTCTTTGACTGCTGTCGGATTAAGAAACATTCCTCCTATGAGAGAAAACTATCAGCAACGCGCTGGTCGCGCTGGTCGAAAGAATGCAGGTATTTCTACAATTGTTACATATGCATCGGGCGGCGTTCATGACGGTCATTACTTCTTACACCCAGACGAAATGATTTCCGGCGATCCAAGAAAGCCATGGATTGATAGAGATAATCCTAAGATTCGCCAGAGACATACCAATATGATGCTCTTGAATGGCTTTATGTCCACTCCTGATATGAAAGCAAGATTTGACAGCATAATGGATATAGGAATTGTTGAGTTTTGTGAATCATATGGTTCAGCATTTATCGCATATGCGAAATCTTTTAGTACAACATCAGAAGAAACAATCAGACTTTTTTCCAAAATTAAAGGATGTGTTTTAGCTGAAGGCAAAAGGAACGAATATCAATCGAATAGTACAGAAACATCAGCTTTTGATGTGTTTTATAGTGAAGGTTTTATTCCGTCATATTCCTTCCCTAAAAATGTAGTACACTTTTTTGTCGAAAAGGATGCACCGAATACGCGCAATGGTGTTCACGAGATTGAGTATTCGCCCGAAAGAGACATCTCTGTCGCGCTTAGCGAGTACGCTCCGGGTAGATTTATTACGATTGATAAGAAAATTTATCAAAGCGGCGGCATATATGCAAATCCAAGACCAAAGGGGTTTGAAAAAAATCAAGCTGAATACTATTTCAACAGTAAAGAATATTATAGTGAAATATTCGTATGTACAGAATGCAACTGGTTTGGAAAGAAACCCCAGGACGCCAACGACGGGAAATGTCCCTACTGCGGTTCTAACATTGAAATGAGGAAAATGCTTAAGCCATGGGGATTTGCCCCTGTGAAAGGAGGTTCAGTACGCCATGAAGACGAAGATGAAGAGTTCACATATACCGAAGCACCTTACTATTCTTATGTTCCCAGTAGCGCAGAAATATTAAACCAGTACAAGCAAAGTAACATCAAGTACGTTGAGCTGTCTGACAAGACTGTTCTAACCGTTAACATGGGGAAAAAGAAAAACGGGTTTAACATATGTAAAAGGTGCGGCGGAGCTGAAGTGGCCGGTACTCAAAACGGAAACTTTGCTTTTTCACAACCATATCATGACAGAAGCCTCTGTAGGCATGATGGCACAGTTGAAACCAACATTTATTTGGGTTATGAGTTTATGACCGATATGTTTATGCTTGATATAGAGTATGATTCCAATAGACTTGTCGGAAACCGTAATCAAAAAGAAAAAGCTATATTGAGGGCTGCCGTTACAACACTGCATGAGGCAATTAAGAAAGCCGCATCTCTCGAACTCGGAATTGATTATAATGAAATAAATGGCGGTTGGCGACTTCGTTTACGTGATGATGGCGATTCACATATAGAGATGTTCTATTACGATAACCTCTCAAGCGGGGCTGGTTATTCATCTATGATTGGTTCCATATTAGATAAGGTACTTATCCGAGCCCGAGAGATTTTGACAGAGTGTAATTGCGCTCGATCTTGTAAAAATTGTTTGGACAATTTTTATAATCAGCGCAGCCATTCACTGTTTGATCGAAATCTTGGACTACAATTACTCAATTATGCTGAACTAAATCTTTATCCCGAGCTGTACACCGAAAATGAGCAGAAAGCTTATTTGCGTCCATTGCTGCGCTTAATCAACGAAAGCGACGATACAAAGGACGTAATCCTGCCTCAATTTGAGGTTATCCCTGCTTTACTGAAGAAATCTTTGCCACAAAATAATAGAATATATTTTAATCCGTACGATTTGTCAGATTGGTTGCCAAACGCATTTATGGAGATAAAAAACGGGTGAATAATTTGTATCAGAAAAGATATCGTTTTTTGGAGGATGCTATGCCTGAAAAAAAAGAAGAAAAGCTAAAAAACTATTCCCCCCTGAGATATCCGGGTGGAAAAAGCAAACTATATCCTTTTGTAGCTTCTGTTATAAAAAAAGCGGGAGATGAACGAAGAATCTATGTTGAGCCTTTCGCCGGAGGGGCAGGAATTGCACTCTCACTTCTCTTCAACAATAATGTTGATGAAATCGTAATCAATGATTATGATAAAGCAATTTACTCAATGTGGAGAGCAATTTTAACACAAACCACTCACTTTTTGAAATTGTTAGAAACCACAGAATTGACCGTTGAAGAGTGGCATCGGCAAAAAAGAATCTACGAAAACCAAAATCGTAAGTATTCTTTGGAACTTGGGTTTGCAACATTCTTTTTAAATCGAGTGAATAGATCAGGGATATTAAAAGCAGGACCTATAGGGGGGTTCAGACAAGATGGCAATTATAAAATCAATGTCCGATTTAATAAAGATAATTTATCAAAAAGAATAAGAAAAATTGCTCAATACAAGAACAAAATTCATGTATATAATCATGATGTAAGAAGCTTTATCGCATCATATCTGCCAAAGTATTCCGATCGTGCATTCATATATTTTGACCCTCCGTACTTCAAGAAAGGAAAGCAACTCTACAAAAATTTCTTTACAGGAACTGATCATAAGGAAATACATGATTTAATTGTTCAGCTACATTGTCCATGGATAGTAACTTATGATAATGTCGATGAAATTAAAGCTATTTATGCAGATTATACATGTTGGTATTTTGATTTAGTTTATGGTGTAGCCAATAGTGGAAAAACATCGGAAGTGCTTTTTATTAGCAATAATGATTTACTGCCGGATATCACCGATAAGGCATCTGGAAAATTAAATGTTAGGAGAAATTGATTCTCAAAGTATTCCGAATGTTCTGCATGATACAGCATTACTTGACATTACCCATATGCATATGCTTAAAAAGCTTTTGGATACATTTTTAGAAATTCGACCAATTGTAATTCTCAATAGATAAATATGGATATCATTATCAAAGAATCGGTTTCTATCTATTTTTCATAGTATAGGCAAGACTGATGAATATTATGTTCTTCTAAACCTCCGCAGAGGATGCAAAAAACTGCAATTATGAAAATCGCACATTTGATAAACGCAAGCCTCTTTTGTACAATAACAGTACTGAGAAGGCTTGCGTTTTATTATTAACATGCAAATTTGAAAAACTGTATGATGAAAGTGAGAACACACTTAAATACATCCTGCCCATCAAAGGAGGCATACTCGGCATGAAAATATGATAAGGTACAATAAATTTCGCAAAAATGTGCGGGCAAAAATATAGACATGCCCCCGCACTTCTGATAGAATGAAGT
>CANQKP010000058.1 GCA_947624495.1 uncultured Monoglobus sp.
AAGCAGACCCGGCATGAGCAGGAACACCGTTATCAGCGAGCAAAGTATTCCCTTGCACAGCACTATGCCGAGATCCTTGCCTATTCCCATCTGCATCGTCATCAGCGCCGCAAGACCCGCGACGGTGGTCAGGCTGCTTGAGCTTATTTCTATTATCGCTTTGGAAAGCGCGGAAACGATCGCGTCATGAGAGTCCTTTGTCTGTTTCTCCTCGGCGAACCTGTGCGACAGAATTATTGCGTAATCGATAGCAAGCGCCAGCTGCAGCACTATAGCCACAGAGTTTGATATGAACGAGATCGTACCCAGCATATAGTTGCTGCCCATATTTAGTACCGCGGCAACAATAAACACAATAAGAAATACCGGCACGTCCATGAACGACTTTGACGTGAACAGCAGTATAAGAATTACTACAAATACAACGCAGATTATTATGTTCCTCATCTCGCCCGCAAGGTCGCGTGAAGAGGTGTCTATCGAATCGGAATATATGTAACAGTCATAATCGGGGAAGAGGTTTTTCACATTTTCCTCAATTTCAATTTCTCTGTCATTTGAAAGCCCGCTGTCAAGCACCACGTTGTATAAAGCCGATGAATCCTTGTAATGATCGTCGTCGTTCGCAAAATCAACAGACTTTACGCCGTCCGTGTTCTCTATCGTTTCCGAAAGCTTTTCCGCTTTATCGTATGATATATTCGCGATCATCAGATAAAACGAGTCATACGCGGTGAACTCGCGGTCCATAAGGTCAATGCCGATCTTGGTCTCGGTGCTGCTCGGAAGATACGCGGTTATATCGTTTTCGACCTGGACCTTTGGGATACAGGTCGCGAAATAAATCACGGCAATAGCGAATATCAAATAAAACGCTTTTCGCTTGTCAACGATAAACAGAGCCGCTCTGTCGATTATGCTCGGCTTTTGAATAGATTTGTTCATTAATATCACCTTCATGTACTATTATAATACTCATTTCCAAGGTTTACAACAGACAATAATGCTTATATGTCGCTTATTTTGGTTTTTGTTCAAAATATACGTTTCAATTATAATATATTTGACATTTGTACAGTTATGTATTATAATTATATATAATGCAAATATTCGGAGGTGTGAGTATGGAAAAACCAAAGAAAGAGGATTTGCGGGTCCGGCGCACAAGAAAGCTTTTGTCAAACGCGCTGTTTGAGCTTATCCGCAAAAAGCCGTTTGAGAAGATCACTGTCTGCGATATATGTGAGGAAGCTATGGTTCACCGCGCCACATTCTATTCTCATTACAGCGACAAGGACGAGCTGCTTATCCATAGTATTGACGAACATCTGCCGATGAATGCCGCCGATTTAGATAAGAGCGGTCCGCCGGACTCACATAACATGGTGGAGGAAATAATTAATTATATTTCCGACAATCAGGAGATCTACTCATCGATCTTCAGAAAGAACGGCGCGTATTCGATATCCGACAGGATACAGAAAATGTTTTCAAGCAAGCTTCAGGATATAGTAAACGAACGCATCAAAAACGGCGCCGAGATTTCGGTCAGCCCTGAGTTTTGGGCGGATTTTTATGCCGGAGCCTGCATCGGTGTGGTGCGGAAATGGCTCGCCGGTGACATGAATGTGGGCAAGCAGGAGCTTATTGACAATCTGAACACACTTTTGACGGCATCATACTCAGGATAATGCAGTTTTAACAAAATCGGCGCCGGGACTTGATTTTTTCCCGAAAACGTGCTATAATCCTGTTTGTAACATATTTGTAACATTGTTGTAATGTTTTTACAATATTTGGAAGGAAATTAATATAATGCTGAATAAACTGAGAAATAAACTTGCGGCTGCCGCGGCTGTGATTGCTGCGGCGGTCGGCGTATGTCCGGGGGTTTATGCTGTGGAATCGGAGTATGATTACGATTTTCAGATCGACGTGTCGGCATTCTCAAACGCCGAGCTTGGCACGGTGACGTCCGACACTCCGTCCGGAACAACGGCGAATATAACCGAAAACGGCAGCAAGCTTTACATAAACGGATTTCAGAAGCAGCTTGATCTGCCGATGGTGTATCTTGACGGTACGCTTATGATCGCTCTGACCACGCTCCGGAACTTCATGGAGTGCCGGGTGTACTACGATCCGGCTCAGTACACTGCCTATGTCATAAAGGGCAAGTACTCGGTCCGCGTGGCTCTGGGCAGCAATTTGGCGGTGGTAAACAATACATATACCGACAACTGGGACGCGCCGCTGATCAACTATAACGGTGCTTTGTACGCGCCGCTCAGCTCGCTGATGAGTTCGCTGTGGTACGGTGTTGACTATGAGGGCTACGACAGTGTAAATATCGTCAGTCATGCTAAGGAGAATTATGTCTACTCCTATATCGGAAACACCCACGTTGTCTATATCGACCCGCTAAACATCAAGGTCGGCGAGATCATAAACAGATCCGCCGAGAGCAGCGGAAAGCCCAATTACAGCAACTCCACTTTCTTCGGCTGGGAAAGCGACGGCGATACGTATTCGGTCGGCATACTTGTGAGCGACGGCAGAGTAATATCGGATGTTATTACGCACGGCAGTCCGGTCACAACGCTTATCGTCCATTATGACGGTTCGGTCGAGATCAAGCGGGTGGCAAACATATATGATGAAAAGAACGTGATGTTCGCCGTAAGCGGCTGCGGCGTGCTGCCTCAGGTGACCGCCGCGGAGGAGGGCTTCTCCGGAACGTTTGACATCGACCGTTACACCAACAGGACATACATCGGCTACAATTATGATATGAACAAGATCGTGCTGTGTGTCAGCCCGTCAACCACGCTCGCAAGAGCCGGACAGGTCCTGTCCGGTCTCGGCTGCGCGTCCGGTCTTGCGCTGGACGGCGGCGGAAGCGCGGCTTTGGGGCTTGACAACGGGGTCCATTTCTCGTCGGACGGCAGAAAGCAGTACGCTGTACTCTATTGGCAGTAAAAAATAAAGGCATACCGCGGGTCAGTCCGCAGTATGCCTAAAATTTTCCAAAATTATCCTTTAATAAAATTATTAATACCCTCGGCGATTGCCGCCGCGATTTTTGTGCGCCACGCGGAGCTGTTCAGGTTCATGGCTTCAGTCGGGTTTGAAAGATAGCCCAGTTCAACCAGAACGGCGGGCATGGCAGTGTTGCGCAGCACCGAGAAGTTTGCCTGTCTGACGCCGTTATCCTTCATGCCGAGGCTGGCTATTACCGATCTTTGAATTGACTCGGCAAGTCGGGCGGACGTGGAGTTTAAGTTATACACATAGGTCTCGAACCCGTTCGCCGCGGGATTGGTCGAGCTGTTGGTGTGTATGCTTATGAAGTAGTCCGCTCCCCAATTGTTCGCCTCTGCGGCGCGTTTCCTCAGGTCGGCAGCCACGGGCGAGATCACGTTCTCGTCGTTGGTGGTCCGATACTCCCTGACGTCATATCCCATATCGCGCAGATCCTGCGCCAGCTGTGTGGCTACGGACAGGTTTACTTCCGATTCGATTACGCCGTTTCCCACCGCGCCGGGATTGGTTCCGCCGTGACCGGCATCTATAAATATTTTAACTGCCATTGCTTTCACCTTTCTTATGTTATTGTTATTAAGGCGCGTGACCACGCCCTGATATATTATATTATTTTGTTTAAATTTGGTGAACAAAAGGAGAGGGCGGTGCTTTTTGCAGTTTGCTGAAAGTTCCGGTCCGATTTTGCAAGGCGGAATTTGTATTTTAATGAAATTGTTATCGTTTTGTAACAGAAATATGTTATAATAAACTCAAGATAATTTAAGGAATAACGCTTTTTCTGTAAAAAGCACTATAAAAACGGAACAAGCAAAAAAAGTTTTGGCAATTTCTTTAAAATAAAAGAAATAACCTTGTCAAATCCTTTTTTTGTGCTATAATGTATTTTATGTATTACGGCAAACGTTTTATTTGGGGGCGTTTAAATGAACGATGAAAAAATGGTGATACTCGGCGGAGTGCGTCTGCGCGGCGAGGTTAAGATAAGCGGCGCTAAAAATTCCGCGGTCGCTGTCCTTGTGGCGTCAATTCTCGTCAACGGTAAGTGCGTGATAGAGAATGTGCCGAGGGTGAGCGACATATATAACCTGATCGGAATAATAAAGAGTCTCGGCTGCGAAGCGGATTTTGTGGGTGATGATACGGTGGAGATCGACTGTTCAGAGATCAAATCCTACAAAGCCACCGGCGCGGCAGTGCGCAAAATTCGGGCGTCGTCCTACTTCATGGGCGCGCTCTTAGGCAGATTACATAAGGCAAGCGTCGATCTTCCCGGCGGCTGCGACTTTGGTGTGCGCCCGATAGACCAGCATCTTAAGGGCTTTAAGGCGCTGGGCGCAGACAGCGATATTGAGTACGGCGTGGTAAACATCACGGCGGACAAGCTTGTGGGCGACACCGTTTATATGGACGTTGTATCTGTCGGCGCTACGATAGACGTTATGCTCGCCGCGGTTTTAGCCGAGGGTATGACGGTTATTGAGAGCGCCGCGAAAGAGCCTCATGTGGTCGACGTGGCGAACTTCCTTAACTCAATGGGCGCCAACATTCGCGGCGCCGGAACGGATGTTATCAAGATCCGCGGCGTTAAGGAGCTTCACGGCGGCTCCTTCAGCGTTATACCCGACCAGATAGAGGCGGGTACATTTATGATCGCCGCAGCTGCCACCGGCGGCGATGTTCTGGTAAACAATATCATACCCAAGCATATGGAGTCGTTAAGCGCCAAGCTTGAGGAAATGGGTGTCGGAATTGAGGAGTTTGACGAAGCGATCCGAGTGTTTGTTAAACAGCCGGAGCTCAGGCGCTGCAACGTCAAAACCCAGCCTTATCCAGGCTTCCCTACGGATTTACAGCCGCCTATGCTCACCTTGCTGACAAAGGCAAAGGGTACAAGCATAATGACCGAGAATGTGTGGGAGAACAGGTTCCAGTATGTGAGTGAGCTTAACAGAATGGGCGCGTATATTTCGTTGGAGGACAGCGATGAAGCGGTCGTGGAGGGCGGAAGCAAATTGGTGGGCGCGCCTGTCTGCGCGAAAGATTTAAGAGCAGGAGCCGCCATGGTTGTTGCTGCGCTTATGGCTGACGGTGTTACCGAAATCTATAACCTGAAATATATCGACAGAGGCTATGAGAACTTCGAGAAGAAGCTCAAAAAGTTAGGCGCGCAAATTACGCGCCGGTGTGTAAACCCGATGCCGGACTTCTTAAAGACGGCGGGCGAGAAGTGATATTATGGAAATTATTTCGCTAAAAAGCGGCAGCAAAGGCAATTCGTGTCTGGTGTTATCCGGCGCGACGAAAATATTGGTGGACTGCGGAATAAGCGGCAAATCGGCTGCGGCGGCTCTTGGGAAAAACGGAGTCGCGCCGGAGGAGCTTGCCGGAATACTGGTGACACACGAACATTCCGACCATATTAAGGGTATCGGGGTCATGATGCGCCGGTACGGTATACCGGTGTACGCAAACTCCGCCACATGGGCGGCTATGACCGGCGATCTTGGCAAGCTTAACAGCGATTACATAAAAATTTTTGAAAAGGCGGAACCGTTCTCGGTGGGAGATATCGGCGTGACGCCTTTCGAGATCCCTCATGACGCAGCGTATCCGGTGGGCTACAGATTTGACGACGGACACGACAGCGGGGCGGTAGCGACTGATATGGGGGTGCTTACCGAGGAAGTAATGCGGACCATAGCGGGATGCAGGACCGTGCTGCTTGAGTCCAATCACGATATAAATATGCTTGAGGCGGGTTCTTACCCGTATCCTCTCAAGCAGAGAATAAGAGGCAGCTTGGGACATCTTTCCAATGACGACGCCGGCAAGGGCGCGGAGCTGCTGGTGAAAATGGGTTCCGAGAAAATAATACTCGGTCATCTGAGCGAGGAGAACAACTATCCCGGTCTGGCGTTTGAAACCGTGAAGTCTGCGCTTCAGCGCGCGGGAATTCTGGTGGACCGCGACCTTATGCTGTCGGTTGCAACGTAGGGACTAGGGAATAGGAACTAGGAACTACGCGAAGTGAAACAGTGCGCAGATGTTACCATATCCGCGCGTCTGTTGGAAAAGCAAAAAATGCCTCCCCTTCCGCTTACGGAGGGGGAGGGGACCACGAAGTGGTGGAAGGGGTGGTGTTTTCACCCCCTCAGTCACCTTCGGTGACAGCTCCCCCTCATAAATGAAGGGGAGCCTATTTCCCCTCTCAGACTGCGCTGCACGCACCCAGCTCCCCCCCAAGGCGGAGCCTTTTATTTTGCCTTTTTTCATTTTCCGAAATATTATACAAAAATCAACGGCATTTTTTTACAATAAAACCAGTTGAAATCCGCGTCTGATAGTAGTATAATGTTTATGTATTTGAATATTCGGATAATAATTTATTAAATTTACTTATAAAACGGAGGTATACTACATGGACTATTTAGCTGAATATGAAAGATGGCTTAAAGAGGCGGATGAGGAAACCGTCAAGGAGCTTGAGGCTATCAGAGGCGATGAGGAGGAGATCAAGGATAGGTTCTATAAGCCGCTGGAGTTCGGCACTGCCGGTCTCAGAGGCGTTCTCGGCGCGGGAACAAACCGCATGAATGAGTACGTTGTCGGTCAGGCGACCCAGGGTCTTGCGAACCAGCTTATAAAAACCAACGGCGCGGACGCGGATCTGAGCGTTGTTATAGCCTATGACAGCCGTCATAAGTCGGATGTTTTCTCAAAAGAGGCGGCTCAGATACTGGCGGCGAACGGTATTAAGACTTACCTGTTTGAGGAGCTTAAGCCGGTCCCGGAGCTTTCGTTCTCGATCGGTCATCTTAAGACCACTGCGGGCATCGCTGTGACAGCCAGCCACAACCCCGCTAAGTACAACGGATACAAGGCTTACGGCGCCGACGGCGCGCAGCTCAATCCGGAGCTGGCGGCTATCGTGCTGGAGGAGATCGATAAGACCGACATCTTCACCGGCGTCAAGAAAATGGATTTTGAGGAGGCTATCAAAAAGGGTCTCATTGTTATGATAGGCGAGGAAGTTGAGGAAGCGTATCTTGACAAGGTTCAGGAGCAGTGCGTAAACCCCGAACTTGTTAAGGAAAAGGGCGATACCTTAAAATTTGTGTACACCCCGTTCCACGGCGCGGGCAACAAGCCGGTAAGAAAAATTTTAAAGCGCATCGGCTTTAACAACGTTGTTGTGGTTAAGGAGCAGGAGCTGCCCGACGGCGACTTCCCCACGGTCGAGTCTCCCAATCCGGAGAACAAAGAAGGCTTCCACCTCGCTATAGGCTACGCCAAGGACTGCGGCGCGGATCTTATTATCGGCACAGACCCCGACAGCGACCGCGTGGGTATCTTGGTTAAAAACGACAAGGGCGAGTATGTTAACTTCACCGGCAACCAGGTCGGCGCTTTGCTCTCCGAGTACATTCTCTCTGCGCTTAAGGAAAAGAACGCAATTCCCGCGGACGGATATATCGTAAAGACGATAGTTACCACAAATATCGTAAAAGCTATCTGCGACGCTTACGGCATCGGCATGAAGGAAGTCCTGACCGGCTTTAAGTTTATCGGAGAAAAGATAAAAGAGTCGGAGGAGACCGGAGTCGGCACATACCTGTTCGGCTTTGAGGAGAGCTACGGTTACTTAAAGGGTACGTATGCCCGCGACAAGGACGCTGTTGTGGCAACCATGCTTATTGCTGAAATGGCGCTCTATTATCAGGAGAAGGGCAGCTCGATATTTGAGCAGATGGACAACATCTACAAGAAGTACGGCTACTATAAGGAGCAGGTCGTATCGGTAACTCTTGAGGGTATCGAAGGACTTGCCAAGATCAAGTCTACCATGGATAAGCTCAGGGCTAACCCGCCCAAGACGATAGCGGGCAAGAAGGTCATTGCTGTACGCGATTACCAGACCGGCGAGCGTGTTGACCTCAAGACCGGCGAGAAGTCGGAGATCCTGCTTCCCAAGTCAAATGTTATTTACCTTGAGCTTGAGGACCAGAACAATTTCATTATCCGTCCCTCCGGCACAGAGCCTAAGATCAAGCTCTACTGCCTGATGAAGGGCGACACCGAGGCTGAAGCGAATGAACTGCTTGAAAAGGTAAAGGTTGATATCGACGAGATAGTAAAATAATCTTAAACAGCAAAAACGGGAATAAGCGGGAACTTATTCCCGTTTTTTGTCGTCAAATAACATAGAAATCAGAAATCAGAAAATACGCGCGAAGTTATTATAAACGCGGTATTAAAAGCTGTTTTGATGAAACGGTCATAACGGAGGTATGTATGAAAAACTCGCTCAAAAAGCTGATTTTATGTGCGTCGTCGTCGGCAGCGCTGGCGTTATGCGGCTGCGCTGCCGGAATAGCGCAAGACGGTCTGTCTGCCGCCCCGTCCGTGACAGAGACGGAATATTACCTTGACCCTGCGGCGCCGGTGATCGAGTTTGTGCCTGAGACCGAGAGCGCGGACGGAATACCGGAATACTATCTGTTTGATGACAACCCTGAACATTTGAACGCAAAATTTCTTGCTGACGGCGAGACGCCGAGCAGTATAGCTCATTTTGAAAATTTGACGCCGGGAATTTATACAGTGTTCAGCTATCATCACCGTGGTTACTCGGTGGATTTTCAGGCTGACTTATACTATGACGCGGTCTTTTCATGCGGAGCCGCGGGCGGCGAGTTTGAAATACTGAACTTGGGTCTTGACCATGACTGGAACTGGAACCAGGCATGGGCGGACTATACCAGAGCCGGAGTTTCTATGCCGGAATATCTGCGCTCATTCAAGTGTGAATGCGGAGCGGGGATATCAGCCGACAGCCATGCGGAGGGCTGCCCGGCGGTGGTGAAAAACGAGTTCAGAGAACCAAATACGGCGGAATATAACAGCTTGAATAAGAAAAAAAGTTTGACCGGCGGCGAGAAGGTTTACCTCAGCGAATTTGAAAGCTACATCGGGGATAACGACGTCAACCATTTCAGATACGGCGGCTGGAACGAGCCTATGTGGATGATGATGCGGTTTCGGGTGCTTAGCGGAACGGTTAATTTTGACACCCTCGCATATACCGACAAATCCGCCGCAAAGGAAAATTTTGATACTCTGCTTAAAGGTCCTTTTGACAATGAGTCCCAGTACAAGGGTATCGCGGATAACGCGCCGGTCGTAACGGCAAAGCTTGAGTATGAATTTGACGACTCGACTCCCGAAGGATCGATCAAGGTGACGGTGAAAAATTCCCGTAATCCGGACGGAATTACTTTGCCTGACGGCGTTTTTGCCACCAATGTCAACACTTGGCGCGAGCAGGAACCGATTGCCGCCGAGTCCGACCTGATGCGGCTCAGGTACGCGGACGACACAAAGTTTGGTCTGTACGGCGGCGAGGTTCCGGACGGCTGGAAAAACAATGTCTGGCTGTTCGACCTTTTCCATACCAAGCATTACGGGAACTATGACGATGAATGGAACGAAAAGCTTAGGAGCTACGGTGTACCCGCGGCGGAAAAGTTTCAGCCGAATATTGAAATAAAGGATATAAGGCACCCGTCGGGAAACGAAATAAGCGATGATGAGTTTTATAGGTACAATGCGTGCAACTTGGGCAACTTCGGGGTGACCGAGCGGTACGAGATACATATTAAAAATTCGGGAACAGGACCTCGGACCTTCGGCTTTACCATGAGTTCAATAGCGGGACAGGTCTATCGGTACAGAGTGACCGACAGCGGAACCGGAGCCGTGCTTGCGGACGACGGCGGAACATATATAATGAAAAAGTTTGACGACGACCCGATGGAGGACCCATTATCGACCGCCGAGCCGAAGGAGCGGCTCAAGCCTGCGGAGTACGGCGACACACTGAGCGTTGAGGCGCAGCCGGGAGCAGAGTATGATATAGCTATAGAGGTCACGACGCTCACGGGCTGCATAGCGCCGATGCACAATGTAATGACGCTTGAGTAATGTTTTGCCGAAAAAAGCGGCATTTTGCCGATTAATTTTAACAATATTTCTATTAATTGGAAAAATTGCATAAAAAATCTTTATGAAAATTATACAAGAATTATAATTTTTTTGATTGACTAATGCCAAATATAATTATATAATTAGAGTGAGAAAAAATATAAGCCATAACTTTAAAAATGGAGGTAGAAAGAAATGAAAAAGGTAAATGTTACGTTAGGTTCAATGAATGCGGTTAAGGATTTTAACAGCATTGTTTCCAAGTATGGCTGCGATATCGATCTGGTTTCCGGAAGATACGTTGTTGACGCAAAGTCAATAATGGGTATTTACAGTTTGGACCTGTCAAAGCCCATCGAGGTACAGATCCATTGTGACAGCTGCGATGATCTCATTGCAGAACTCAAGCCGTACATCACTGACTAATTTATCAGAAGCAAAGAATTTGCGGGGCATGGCAGGATTTTCCTGCCATGCTCTCGTGCGCAAACAACGTAAGTGACTATGCGGAATGAATTTATGGAACTCGCGATACGTGAGGCTGAGACCGCCGCCGGGGCGGGAGATATTCCCGTCGGCGCGGTTATCGTGAAAGACGGGCGGGTCATTGCCTCGGCGCACAACACCCGTGAGGCTGAGCGCAGCGCCGTTCGTCATGCGGAGATCACCGCGATAGAGCGCGCCTGCGAAAGCTTGGGCGGCTGGCGTCTGGACGGCTGCGACTTATATGTCACGCTGGAGCCGTGCATGATGTGTGCCGGCGCGATTGCTCAGGCGCGGATAAGACGGCTGTATTTCGGAGCTTATGACCCGGAGCGCGGTTATGTCGTTTCAAACCCGACCGCGGGTTTTGAAACCGAGTACTACTGCGGCATTATGGAAAAGGAATGCGCGGCGGTCCTGAGTGCTTTTTTTGAAAAGATGAGGCAGCGCGGGGACCGGTAAAAAAGTAAATAAATTTTTAAATCAATATATTTAATTCAAAGGAGAAAAACACATGGCAAAAAAGTATGTATACCTTTTCAGTGAAGGTAACGCTTCAATGAGAGAACTGCTGGGCGGCAAAGGCGCCAACCTTGCGGAGATGACCAATCTCGGTCTGCCGGTTCCTCAGGGCTTCACTATCTCGACAGAGGCGTGTACCCAGTACTATGAGGACGGACAGAAGATCAACGATGATATCCAGGCTGAAATTCTTGAGTACATCACAAAGATGGAAGAGATAACCGGCAAAAAGTTCGGCGATATGGAGAACCCCCTTCTGGTATCGGTTCGTTCCGGCGCGAGAGCGTCAATGCCCGGCATGATGGACACTATCCTGAACCTTGGTCTTAACGAGGATGTTGTTGAGGTCATGGCGAAGAAGTCCGGCAATCCGCGCTGGGCTTGGGACTGCTACAGAAGATTTATCCAGATGTATTCCGACGTTGTTATGGAGGTCGGCAAGAAGTACTTTGAGGTACTGATCGACGAGATGAAGGCTGAGAAGGGCATCACTCAGGATGTTGAGCTGACGGCGGACGATCTTAAAAAGCTGGCTGAGCAGTTCAAGGCTGAGTATAAGGACAAGGTAGGAACAGACTTCCCCACAGACCCGAAGGAGCAGCTGTTCGGAGCTATCAAGGCTGTATTCCGTTCATGGGACAACCCCAGAGCGAACGTGTACCGCCGCGACAACGATATTCCCTATTCATGGGGTACGGCTGTTAACGTTCAGATGATGGCTTTCGGCAACATGGGCGACACCTCCGGTACCGGCGTTGCGTTTACAAGAGACCCTGCCACCGGCGAGAAGCACCTTATGGGCGAGTTCCTTATGAACGCTCAGGGCGAGGATGTTGTTGCGGGTGTTCGTACGCCTCAGAAGATCGATCAGCTCAAAGAGGTTATGCCTGAGGTATATGACCAGTTTGTTGAGATCTGCAAAAAGCTTGAAAACCACTACAGAGATATGCAGGATATGGAGTTTACGATTGAGGACAGAAAGCTCTATATGCTCCAGACCAGAAACGGTAAGAGAACGGCTCAGGCTGCGCTCAAGATCGCCTGTGACTTGGTTGACGAGGGCATGATCTCTGAGGAAGAGGCTGTTTTGATGATCGACCCCAGAAATCTTGACACTCTGCTTCATCCGCAGTTTGACGCGGCAGCGCTTAAGAAGGCTGTCCCCGCGGCAAAGGCTTTGGCTGCGTCTCCCGGCGCCGCCTGCGGTAAGATCGTTTTCACTGCCGAGGATGCCAAGGAGTGGAACCAGAGAGGCGAAAAGGTCGTTCTGGTAAGACTTGAGACTTCGCCTGAGGATATTGAAGGCATGAAGGCTGCGCAGGGTATCCTGACCGTTCGCGGCGGCATGACCTCACACGCGGCGGTTGTTGCCCGCGGAATGGGTATCTGCTGCGTATCCGGATGCTCTGAGATAAATATGGACGAGGAGAACAAGAAGTTCACTCTTGCCGGCAAGACCTACACGGAAGGCGACTTTATTTCACTCGACGGTTCAACCGGTAATATTTATGACGGCATTATTGACACTGTTGACGCTTCGATAAGCGGTACGTTCGGCAGAATTATGGGCTGGGCGGACAAATACAGGACCATGAAGGTAAGAACAAATGCCGACACGCCCGACGACGCTAAGCGCGCACGCGAGCTGGGCGCCGAGGGTATCGGTCTCTGCCGCACGGAGCATATGTTCTTTGACAGCGACAGAATAGGCGCTTTCCGCGAGATGATCTGCTCCGACACACTGGAGGAGAGAGAAGCGGCGCTTCAGAAGATCCTGCCTATGCAGCAGAGCGACTTCGAGGCTCTCTATGAGGCTCTTGAGGGCAACCCGGTAACGATAAGATTTTTGGAT
>CANQKP010000059.1 GCA_947624495.1 uncultured Monoglobus sp.
TTCGGTATCTTTCTTTCTGCATAAATCTTTTTTATATTTTTTTCATTTTCCTATTGACTTTTTATTTGCAGGCTTATAATAAATTATGATTTTTTATACCAATTAAATTATACTGCTTTTAATTTTAACTGTCAACATTATAAATCTATGCTGACTAAGCTATATTCTCTGGATCCCAAACCTATCTCGGCGGCGTGCTCAAGCGTGTGCAGACCGTTGCGCGATTCTATACGCTCGACGAGCGAAGCGCCGTCGCCGTCTTTCTGCGCATATATCAAATCAATGCAGGCTTGGTCTACCGCAACCGGGTCGTATGACGCCAAAATACCTATATCGTGCATATCCGGCTCGGCAGGATTTCCGTCGCAGTCGCAGTCAACTGACAGACGGTTCATTACGTTTATATATATAACCTTACCGTCCATGAAGTTTATAACGCTGCTCGTAGCGTCGCCCATTGACTCCAAGAATTTGTCCTGTTCTCCGCCCCACGGGCTGTCATGAGACGTACCCGCGCTGTGAATCCAGCATTTTCCCTCGGAGGAACCTATTCCTATCGACATATTTTTTATCGCGCCGCCAAAGCCCGCCATAGCGTGACCTTTGAAGTGTGCGAGTGAGATAAGCGCGTCGTAGTTTTCAAGATGCGCGCCTACATAGTTTTCGGTTATCGTTGACGCGCCGCTTTTCGGAGCGGGAACGGGAATAGTCATTGAGCCGTCCTCGTCCATAATATCGGCGGTGCCGTTTTTGGATATCGCGTTTAGACCGTGATCCTCAATAACCTGCCTGTGCATAGCCGTTGACGCACGGCTGCCGCCGTACGCGGTGTTGCACTCGACTATTGTTCCGTCAACCTTTTTAACCAAATCACCGATAAGCTCCGGTCTTAAATAGTTGCTGTTGGGCGGCTCGCCGGTGGACATCTTAACCGCCACATTGCCCTCGGCGTTAAAGCCGAGCGCGTCATAAATTTTAACGAGCGATTCCGGCGTTATCTCCGCTGTCATATAAACAACAGGGGCGTTCGCCGCCTGACTGCCCGCGGCGGCAACCGGCGTTGTTGTGTTTGTTGTTTCCATAGTTTCATCCTCCTTTTCCAAAACGGTTATGGTAACTGTCTGCGTGTTTTCGTCCCACGCAACGTCAAACCCGAAACTCTCGGCTATAAAGCGTATCGGAAGCATTGTGCGGTCGTTTATCGTTGTCGGCGCGACGTCGAGCGTGTGCGCCTCGCCGTTTAAATATGCGGTCGCGCTGTCAATCGTCAGGCTGATAATGTCGCTTCCGTATGTTAGGACCGCGGTGTTGGTGTTTTCATCCCACTCCACAGTGCCGCCCACCGCCTCGATGACCGCGCGAACCGGCAGCAGCGTCCTCGCGTCATTCACAAGAACCGGAACCGTCCCGCGTCCGGGGTCGATCTCGCGCTCTTCGCCGTTTACCGTCATAACGGAATTTCCGATTTGCAGAGTTATGACCGTGTTGCTTTCGGCGTAAACCTCTTTTTCAGGCTCACCCTGATTAAACATAGCAGCACCGAAAATCAGGCACACGACTACAGCTGCCGCAATAAACGCAGCGCACTTTTTGAATTTTGTCATACTGACACTCCTTTCTTTTTATAATTTAATTATTTCAAAACCGATTTTGCCCACTCAGAGACCACTTTTTCGGACTGCGCGGCTTTTGCGCCGTGAACCGCAAGACCTTTTCCGAAAGCCGCGCCTTTGCAGGTCTTTTTAAGATCTCGCTCGCTTGAGGCGAGACCGCTGCCCTCATGCGTCATGACCGCCATTACCTTTTTGCCGTTCCAGTCAAGTTTTTCAAGCTGTGTAAAAACCGCCATTGGATAGGTTCCCCACCAGCACGGACCGCAGACGAAGATATTGTCGTATTCGTCTATATTGTCAAGATATTTTTTAAGCTCCGGTCTCGCACCCGCGCGAAGCTCAGTCTTCGCATCGTCGATACATTCGTAATAATCCGCCGAGTATTCTTTTACGGTCTCGATCTCAAAGAGCTTACCTCCAACCGCCTTTTGAATAAACTCGGCGACAGTCTCGGTGTTGCCTTTTTTGATATTTTTTATCCCGCCGTTCCAATAATTCTCACCTTTGCGAGAGTAGTAGATAATAAGGTTTGCCATAATTTTCCTCCAAATTTATTTAATAATTTAATAATTCTATGTCGAGGCTTTAAGATTGGCATAATTTACTGCAAATCAATTCCGACGAGCCATGAATTAACATCACTCTGCGCATTTCTCGCGTTTGTACCGGCGGTTGAAAAACCGTCAACAAATTCAGAATTCGGGCAGAGCGTATTCAATTCAGTCAGCGTGCTTCCCCAGCCGCTTCCTCCGTGTGTCGAGAACGGAATTACGGTTTTACCCGACATATCATATTGTTCAAGAAATGTGTACATGATCATCGGCAGCCCGCCGTACCATATCGGATAACCCAAAAATATCGTGTCGTATTGCTCAAAGTTTTCTATCACACCATTAAATGCGGGGCGCTCGTTATTATCGCGTTCTCTCTGTACAATCGGAAGCGTGTCGTAATAACTCTCAGGATATGGAACAACCGGGGTAATTTCAAACACATCGGCGTCAACCTTTGCGCTGATGTAGTCCGCGATTACTGCGGTATTCCCCTTATCAACATATCCCACCTGCCAGTTCTCGCCTGCACGCGAGAAATATGCTATCAAAGTTTTTGCTTTATCGGATGTTCCGTTATCGACCGTAACCGCAGGACATAGCGGCACCATTTCACCGACCGCGCTCCAAAGCATAAATTTGTCACCGCTTCTTGTTTCCACGCTCACAGTACCGTTTGCCGCGTCGGTTATTTCAAGTCCCGAAAGTACGCCGTTTGTGTATGACGCATGAAGCAGCTTCGCGCTGCCGATAAGATCGCTTATGGTGAGCGTTCCTTCCGAGTAAGTCATATTTGCCTGCGGATGAGCAGTAGGAGCAGGCGTTGCTTCACTGTCTATATCCACAAGGCGATATTCTCTGCTGCCTATGCCGATTTCAGCCGCGTGTTCGAGCGTGTGCAGACCATTGCGTGATTCTATTCTCTGCACAAGCGATTTTCCGTCGCAGTCTTTTTGCGCGTATATCAAATCAATACACGCCTGGTCTACCGCAACCGGGTCGTATGACGCGAGTATGCCTATATCGTGCATATCCGGCTCGGCGGGATTTCCGTCGCAGTCGCAGTCAACCGACAAGCGGTTCATCACGTTTATATATACAACCTTGCCGTCCATGAAGTTTATAACGCTGCTCGTAGCGTCGCCCATTGACTCAAGAAACGCGTCCTGTTTGCCGCCCCAAATATTTGTCATGCTTGTACCGCCGCTGTGGATCCAGCCTTTGCCTTTGCTTGAAGCCACACCGATAGACATATTCTTTATCGCACCACCGTAGCCTGCCATAGCGTGACCTTTGAAGTGGGCGAGTGAGATAAGCGAATCGTAGTTTTCAAGATGCGCGCCTACATAGTTTTCGGTTATCGTTGATGCGCCGCTTTTCGGAGCGGGAACCGAAATTGTCATTGAGCCTTCCTCGTCCATAATATCGGCGGTGCCGTTTTTGGATATCGCGTTTAGACCGTGATCCTCAATAACCTGTCTGTGCATAGCCGTTGACGCGCGGCTGCCGCCGTACGCGGTGTTGCACTCAACTATTGTTCCGTCAACCTTTTTAACCAAATCGCCGATAAGCTCCGGTCTTAAATAGTTGCTGTCAGGCGGCTCGCCGGTGGACATCTTAACCGCCACATTACCCTCGGCGTTAAAACCGAGCGCGTCATAAATTTTAACGAGCGATTCCGGCGTTATCTCCGTTGTCATATAAACAACGGGAGCGGAGGGATCATCGGTTTTATACTGAGTATCCGCCGCAAAGGCTGTCTCGGTATTGCCGATCAAGCGACCTCCGCCAAAGAGAGAAATTCCAAAGCAGATAACAGCCGATATGATAATAAAAATAATTTTTTTCTTAGCAGAAGATAAATTTACCATTTTAAATCCTCCTATACAACGAAATTTATAACGTCTCCACCGCTTTTTAAGCTCGTCTTTGGACGGTCTGCCGTTGTTTTTGCCTCAGTTTAATTATTTCATTTCTTATATTTAAATTAGTCATTTTTGAATGACAGGCATTTGCCCATAACATCACCCGTCTTTAAATACTCGTATGTTGGGAACTCGAAAAGAATAGGTTTCATAGCCCGATAATCAATTTTGCCCGCGTCGTTCATACATCCTTCTTCAACGTACGTACCGTCAATTGTGCATATAAAGCTCTCGAAATTCGGGGTATTGTATACGTCAACAACACTGCAAATCATGGTAAGCGGCGATTGCTTTATAACGGGCGCGCCGTCTGCTGTTTCATAGTCAAACAGACTCGACTTGTCTGTTTTCGCCCCGCTTACAGAGCCGGAAAAATCAGCCTTCGGTAAAATTTCCTCCGACACCATATTTATTGACAGCTTATTTGTCTTTTTGATAACACTGTTAATAAAGTGTGGAGCAGCCAAGCTTACAAGAACTCTGTCGTGTCCAATAATTCCGGTATGAGCAACAAGCGTCCAGGTGGGCTTATCGTCATTCATTGCCCCGATAACGGTTACGGGCATGGGATAAAGCGCTAATTGAGAACCTATATTCTTTTTCATTTTAAATCAAACCTCCTGAAATATATACTGACATTGTGTCAGTATATATTATACAACCGTTCTGACACTATGTCAATACTTTTTCGCAAATTTTAAGAATAAAATTTGTGAAACATTGCGGATTGTCGATCTAAAATTTTAAATCCGTTCTGCAATTGCGGCAAGAGGCGATTTATCTACTTGTTGAAGTAAGCGGCAATTTCTTTCATTCTTGCTGATTGATTTGCATGAAACGGACACCGTTTATCACAATGTCCGCACTGTACACAGCTTTCTGCCGTCACCTCTAAATTTTTATAGTGGTCCGCGGCAAGCTTGTCACCGGCTTTAGCGAGGTCATAATATTTATTTATCAGTCCTATATTCAGCCCTTGCGGGCAAGGCTGACAGTGATTGCAATACACGCATATACCTTTTGCATCCTTAGGCGTGAATGAGCCTATCACGGAATAATCCTTTTCCTCTGACGAAGCATTAAAAAAGCCGAGAATATCCTTAAGGTCTTTTTTTCCGCGGCATCCCGGCAGGACCGTTAATACGCCGGGTCTGTCAAGAGCGTATTGTATACATTGATATTTCGTCAAAGTCTTTTTAAACGGCGACGTTTTTTCGTCTAAAAGCTGTCCGCCGCTAAAAGGCTTCATTGCTGAGATACCGACGCCTTCTTTCTCACATCTTTGGTAAAGTCTCATTCTATCGGACACACCGCCGATAGCGTATTCTCCCTTTTGATAATCATATCCGGGGTTTATTGAAAACATCAGCATATCAACGATCCCAATGTCTAACACGCTGTTTGCCGTTTCCGGCGAATGTGACGACAATCCGATATGCCTTACAACACCCTGCGCTTTTAAATCCAATATATATTGGAGTGCGCCGCCTTTTTCATAATCCCTTAAATCGGATTGCTCGTCAAGGCAATGAATAAATCCAAAGTCAATGTAATCCGTTTTAAGATTATTCATCTGCCATTCTATTGAGCGTTTGATCTGGTCAAGATTTGTCGTCCACCCATATTCGCCCGTGGTGTAGTCTGCGCCAAAATGTATTTGCAGATATACTTCATTCCGCACATCATTTAACGCCATGCCATAAGCGGGAAAGCAAGAGGCGTGTCCTGCTGCCAAATCAAAAAAGTTAATTCCGTTTTCTACCGCCTCGCGGACTGTTTCGATTATTTCTTTTTCACTTTGCATACCTATGGCAGATGAGCCCATTCCTATTATACCGATCTGCTCTTCCCCGTGAGGGAGTTTTCTGTATTCCATAAAGATACTCCTTTATATTTAAACTTTATATTAAGTTTATTATATAACATCGAGGCAAAAATGTCTAATACCTGTTTTACATATCCGGACATTCCTGAAAGGCATAGATGCTGACGGCTACTTTTGACTGCGCGGCTTCTGCGCCGTGAACCGCGATGTCTTTTACGAGAGCCGCGCATTTGCGAGAGTGGTAAATAATGTTGTTCCGCGTATAAAATATATAATAATTTTATCATAATATTTTTTGGCTTTCAATTCTATTTGTTTATGTTTATAATAAGCGGATCTTATATCAAAGTTTATGAGCAGCTGCTTATAAGTCCCTCTTATAAAAATTATTACAAATCAAAATTGACTGTGAATTGAAAACCTGCTAAAATAAATATACAAGCAAATTTGAAAGCTTACTCGCCAAGGCTTTCGGTTTGTAATAATAAACCCTTTACGAACGGAAGCTGCCGACAATAGGCAGCTTTCGATTTTGTTTTAAAATATTTAACGATTTTCGTAAAACGCTTAACCCAAGTTGAAACTGACCGTTTTTCATTGCCGCTATTGTGCCGCCGTCAACGAGGAGATCGGTTCCGGTTATATAGCTTGCCGCGTCGCTCAACAAAAACGCGCCCGCCGCGCCAATTTCATCGGGCGAACCCACGCGTCTCATCGGCGTAGCGTCAATCATTCGCTGATAGCCTTCCCCGTTCGCGCTAAATTCGTCATACGCAAGCGGCGTTATGATGATGCCGGGACTGATCGTGTTTATTCTCGCGCCGCGCTTTCCCCACTCGTGAGTTGCGGCATACTGTACCTGCAAATGGTTCGCTTTTTTAGCGACAATATACGCCGTGCCGGAATTTGTGATCCGCTCATTTGACAAACACGGCAGTTCCGCAAGCTTATCAGGCGGAGTTGTCATTATCTGCATTTCTTCCTCCTGCGACAGCGGCGGAAACATATAGCCGGTCTGACTTGATATCAAAAGTCCCGCGCCGCCGGCTGCCATAACCTTTCCGAACGCGTCCAGCGCGTATGCCGAGCCGACGAGATCAAGAGCGATGATCTTTTCAGGCGGCGCTTGATTAGGCGACGCGCCTGCCGTATGGATATAATATTTTACACTGCCAAGTGACGCCGCTTTTTGCGCAAACGCTTCAATCGAATCACGGCTGGCAGCGTCCACAAGCTGTGTTTCCACAGCGTATCCATAGCTTTCATATTCCTTTTTTACCTCATCAAGCCGCTTTTCGCTTATATCTCCGAAAAGGATAGTCATTCCCGCACACACGCGGCGAAGTATTGTCGTTCCCATACTGCCCGCTCCGAGCAATACCGCAACATCTCTGTTATTATTTCTGTCAAAAATCATTTTTGTTTCCTCCTTATTTTTATAAAATAAATTGTAGCACATCGCAATAAATCTTTATAATAAAATACATCTATAACTGATAGAAAATTTTTATGGAGTTTTCTGTTTCGTTTTAGAGACTATTACCATTGTTTCAACAGAAATAAACAAATTCTATCATTTAGTTCAAATTATATTGTCAAGGCATTGACGTATCCGATAAAATTATGCTATAATTTATTTAAAATTTTTATAACGAGGATATGGATATGAATACCAAACAAATTGATTACGTACTCGAGCTTGCTAATACTCTTAATTTCAGTCGGGCGGCGGAAAATTTGTTTATCAGCCAGCCTTCTCTGACATATCAGATACAACTACTTGAAAACGAAGTGGGTATACGATTGTTTGAGCGTTCCGGCAAAGGTGCGGCGCTGACTCCCGCGGGAGAGATGTTCTGTTCGCATTTGCGGCATATAAAGGATGAGCTTAAAACGGCGATCGAGCAAAGCCGTAATATCGGCTCTAAGTATGACGATATCTTAAACGTCTGTCTGCCTATGCGTTCCTGCGTTATCTTCCTGCCGGAAATTATAAAAAGATTTGAGGAAACGATGCCAAGCACCGCGCTCAACATAAATTATATTTATGACGACAGCCGCCTTGATTTGTTTTTTAAGCGTGAACAGGATATTATTTTCGCGCGCGAGTCGGCAATGAAACGTTTCGGCAGCATCGGGATCGTACCGCTTTTTGACAGTCATTTTTATATAGTTGTAAGAAAAGACGATCCGCTTTCGGAACTTGAAACCGTGTCATATAACGACATAACGGGACGCACCTTAATGATAGGCGGCGGATCTCCGCCGGAAATGATCGTTGTTCAGAACAGGATAATAAACACCGTGGAGGTAAACACGATCAACAGCTCAAATCACGAAAGCTCTCTGACAAATGTTGCCGCCGGACGCGGTATTGTTCTCGCGCCCGGATTTACCAACGACCATAACGGTGAATTCGCGTGGATACCGTTTGACTGTTCGGAATCAATCAAATGTGTGCTTGCCTATCACAAGGACGACACGCGCGAATGTACAAGATATTTCACAAAGCTTGCGCAGGACGCATATAAACACGCCGACAACGTAGCGCTGTAGATCAATAGTCTCCTCAAAAGTGCGCGGGGCGGAGGCGGCGTGCGCAACCGGGCGGACGATTATTCTATTACCTCAATCGATTAAATTTCCGGTAAAGTAATACCGATCAGCCCGGTTGGGTATTTTGCAGCCAAAATCGCAAGCCCATGTTGATTACAATTCAAAATATTCAAGTCCTTTAAGATTTACAAGGAACTTTTTCATATACTCAAACGAGGTGACGGGCCATCTAAATCCCATGCGGTAGAGGACTTGCATCGTCATTTCGTTGCTATTTCCCACCTCGTATGATTTTCTGCCGTGCGATATGTTTTCATACGCAATCATGCTGGAGAGCACCTGCGCCTTTTTCGGGTCGCTCTCGGCTTTCTTTAACGCCGCTTCGTACCCGTCACGCTCGGCGGGTTTTACGGTAAGTCCTTGCCTGTTCATCTCGGCATATAAATCGTTCATAAGCAGCGCGTGATTGTTATACGGGTGGAACACCACGCACTCTCTCGGCGACTGCGCCAGGAGCAGTATCGCCTTGGCGACGTAGTCTATCGGCGAAAACTCGAACGGCATATCCATGGTTTCATAAGGATAGCATCCGATGAGATACGTTGATTTGAGCCTGCCCATAAAGCTGTTGGTCGTGAAGTTAATCTGGTACTCGCCGTCGCTCTCGCGCGCGGACAGATTTCCGACGCGCATGATTTTCGCGTTAAGACCATGTGCGGCGCGCTCGAGGACCTCGCGTTCCGCCATGAACTTCGCGCCGGTGTATTTTGTGCCTTGCACCTGACCGTAATAGAGCATATTTTCCTTAAGGCTTGCAGCCTCTCCCGGGCGGTCAAGAAACATTCCGCCAACGCTCATCGTGGAAATATGAACGAGCCGCACACCTGTTTCCTCACAGAACGTGATAATATTCTGCACGCCGTGATAGTTTACGTCCTCAATATCGGTCCCATTCGAGAAATGCTTTACATTCGCCGCGCAGTTTATAAACGTGTCGGTTTTTATGCCATTGAGTTTTTCAAAGTCATTTTTGTTCGTTATATCGCCATCTATCACCGTCACTCTTTCGCCGTATTTATCTGCAACATCCTCCTCAAAGTAATAGAAGAACAGAGCTTTTAAACGCATATATGCTGTCATTTTGCCCTTGCCGCGCATCAGGCAGCATACGCTGCCGTCGAAATTTACAAGCAGCTCGTGAAGTATATGTATTCCCAAAAATCCGGTCGCGCCGGTGAGGATTACGTCGCCGATTTCCTGCTTTTCGCCGTTTATGAACGCGTCGAGGGTATTCTTTTCCAATAAACGGTTGATATTTCCGTAATCGTAATCGTCAAACCGCATGATGCCGTCGTCCGTATCGCCTGTGCCGCCCGCGAGCTTTGCAAGCGCGCACGGCGTGGGATTCGAGAACACATCGCCGTAGGTTATATTGTAACCGAGCTTGCCCGCGGCAATAACAACGCGCGTTACCGTGAGCGATGTTCCGCCGAGGTCAAAGAAACTGTCGGTCACAGACACTTCGTCAAGGTCCAGAATGTCCGCAAAGATTTTACAGAAATCCTTTTCAGCCGCCGTTTGGGGCTTCACTGCCTCACCGGTTCCTCTCGTGTCAGAAATCATCGGATCGCCCAGCGCTTTGATATTCACCTTGCCGTTTGTGGTTGTGGGCAGCTCGTCGAGCTGATTAAACGACGCGGGGATCATATAATCCGTAAGCGTTTTTCTCATTTCCGATTTTAAATACTCAATATCAGGATTTCCATCCGCTGTATAGTACGCGCATATTCCATCCTCGTGACCGACCTTTTTGATAACAACGACAGCCGAGCGTATTCCGTCTATGCCCGTCAGGCACTTTTCAATTTCGCCAAGCTCAATTCTGAACCCGCGAAGCTTAATCTGATTATCCGTTCTGCCTAAGATTACAACGTCTCCGTTACCGGTCCAGCGCGCGTAGTCGCCGGAGCGGTAGAAGCGCTCACCCTCGTATTCGATAAACGCCTTCTCCGTCTGCTCCGGTAAATTATTATAGCCCGCGGCAACTCCCAAGCCGCCTATTAAAAGCTCGCCGACAACGCCCGCGGGCAGCTTGTTGTCGTCCATATCGACAATGTATTCGCGGTAGTTCAGGAGCGGTCTGCCGACGGATATTTCATCAGCGTTTGTAAGATCCTTCGCGTTTGACGCCACGGTGATTTCCGTGGGACCGTAGGCGTTTATAATTCGAGCGTTTGTCTTTTCGCGCAGCACGCTTAACAGCTTATCCGAATATTTTTCGCCGCCCGATAAAATCGTCTTGCAGTTTTTCATCGCTTCCGCGAATTCGTCAAGCTCCATATATACGAGAAGTCTTGACGGAGTGGCAATGAACGCGTCCACGTTATTCTCCTTAAAGAACCGCGCAAGTGAAAGCGGATTTTTCGTCTGCTCGTCGTCCGCGAAAGCGAGCGTAAGACCGTTGCAGAGCGCGACAGCCATCTCCTGCAGCGACATATCAAACGATACCGTTGTAATCGCGCCGTAGCATTTGCAGCTCTCGGTTACGCAACGAACCTGAAGATTGCGCTCGTCGTCGGTAACATAGCTTGCGATACCGATGTGCCTGAGCATTACGCCCTTAGGCTTTCCGGTCGAGCCGGATGTATAAATAAGATACGCCAAATCATTCGGCGAAATTTCAATATTGGGCTTTTTATCATCGCCGCCCGCTTCAAGCTCCGCTATGTCAACCGTATTTTTGTATGTTTTAAGCAAATCGCCGAAGGTTATCACAAACTCCGCGCCGCTGTCCTCTATAATGCTTTCTATTCTCTCCCTCGGATATTCGGGGCAGGTCGGGATAAACGCGCCGCCCGCCTTTAATATGCCGAACATTGCAGCGAAGAATTTTGATGTTCTGTCCAGCAGTATAACCACGCGGCTGCCGTTTTTGACCCCGCGCTCGATAAGCGCGTTCGCGATTATATTCGCGCGTCTGTTCATTTCGGGATACGTGAATTTGCCGTCGCAGGCGATAATCGCCGTCCGGTCGGGGTGCAGCCTTGCCTGACACTCAAATTTCTCGTGCAGCAGCTTTATTTCTGGCTCCGCGAAGCCCGTGAATGAGAACTCGGCAATTTGTTTCTCGCACGCGGCGTCAAGCATTGACAATTTACGCGCCTTGATGTCGGGATTTTCGGTTATCTTCTCCGCAACTGTCTTTATTGAGTTCGCAAATGTGTTCATAAACTCGCGGCTGTACGCAGCGTCGTTATAGTGAACGTTTATGCATTCCGTTCCGCCTGTTTTTTCAATGTACACGCCCGTGTCGAATTTTACGCGACGCTCGCCGATAAGCTCACGTTCAATCAATTTTCCGTCTATACAAAACTCGTCCGCAACGCCAAGCTGGTACGCGTACAGAATATGCGGCGCGTAGTTGAATTTGCGGCACACATCGGCATACGGATACGCCTCGTTTGCAACCGCGTTTATAAGCAGATCCTTGGCGCGCTCCACAAGCTCCAACGCGGTAATATCGTCTATTTCAAGCCCTATCGGCAGCGTTTTTACAAACATACCGAAGCAGTTTGTGAGCTTCATATCCGAGCGTCCGTTGCTTATCGTGTT
>CANQKP010000060.1 GCA_947624495.1 uncultured Monoglobus sp.
TATATCGCCGTGATCGATGCGGATAATCTGGTTGACCCGAATTTTTTTAAAGAGATGAACTACATGATGTCCTGCGGCTACAAAGTTTTGCAGGGCAGGGTTGAGACAAAGAACCCGAACCAGAACTGGCTGACCGCCGCTTATTCGGTCTGGTACGCGCTTGAAACCAGATTTGGAAGGCTCGGCGCTCACAACCTCGGCTTGGGCTGCAAAATTTCCGGCACGGGCTACTGCGTGAGACGCGATGTTTTCAAACAGTTCCCGCCATCCGGCGACTGTCTGGCGGAGGATCTTGAATACACATCCCGCCTGCTGCTCGGCGGCATAAAAGCAGGATTTGCGCGCGGCGCGGTCGTGTTTGACGAAAAACCGTCCACGCTTTCAAGCTCTCTAAGGCAGCGAATACGCTGGGTCAAGGGGATCGTGGATGTACAGGGAAGATACGGAGGCAGGTTCTTGAAAAACAGAATGCTTACCGGATTTCTAAGCCTTTACGGTGACTTTTTGGGTATCTTCACCTATGCGCTGTTTGCGCTGATATCATTGTTTGCCACGGTCTCGATCTTATATGATTATGATTTTCCGCTGTGCGGATTTTGGGTAAACCCTGTGAGCTACGCGGCTCTTAACATATATCTTGGCATTGGTCTGCTGACCGCTCTTATCGGGCTTGCCGTTGACAGAAAATTTAATAAAAACACCATATTTAACGTGTTTGGATTTATAATATATTGCGCAACGTGGATACCTGCCGCCGTTATCGGACTTTTGTCCCACAACAGAAAGGAATGGTACCACACGCGGCACAACGTTGGTACAAGAGAATAAGGAGGTAAAACATATGTGTGGAATAGTTGGATATGTCGGTGCAAACCAGGCGGCGCCCATATTGCTGGACGGGCTTTCCAAGCTGGAATACAGAGGATATGACTCTGCAGGAATAGCCGTTATGACAGGCGACGGAATTGTCGTCAAGAAAAAGCAGGGTCGTCTCGCCACGCTGAGCGAGATGATCGACGGCGGAAAAGCCGTTAAAGGCACAATGGGCATAGGTCACACCCGCTGGGCAACCCACGGTGAACCGTCTGACACTAATTCGCATCCCCACCTCAGCAACTCCGGCAGATTTGCCGTCGTTCATAACGGAATAATCGAAAATTATCTTAAGCTTCGTGAATATCTTACCAAAAAGGGCTTTGAATTTATGTCGGAGACCGATACCGAGGTTATCGCCCATCTGTTCGAGTACTACTATAAGGGCGATATAATAGACGCAATGATAAATGTCATAAACAGAGTGGACGGCTCCTATGCATTGGGCGTACTCTGCGCTGACAATCCCGATTCGTTTATCGCGGTAAGGAAGGAAAGTCCTCTCATTGTAGGTCTCGGCGAGGGCGAGAACTTTATTGCCTCGGACATACCTGCGATCCTTTCCCACACGAGGAAGGTTTACTTCCTTGAAAACAACGAGATCGTTTTTATCAACAAGGACGAGGTCAAGGTGTTCAATACCGACCGTGAGGAAGTAAGCAAGAACGTGTATGAGGTGGACTGGGACATCTCGGCTGCGGAAAAAGGCGGCTACGAACACTTCATGTTCAAGGAGATCATGGAGCAGCCCCGGGCTATCGCCGACACGGTCAAGCCGAGAATAAAGGACGGCAGGATCGTGCTTGACGACATATCCCTCACCGCCGACTATATCAGGAACATAAATAAAGTATATATCGTCGCCTGCGGCAGCGCGTACCATGTGGGCGTCGTTGGCAAGTATGTTATCGAGCAGATGGTCCGCATACCGGTCGAGGTCATGGTCGCATCCGAGTTCAGGTACTGTAACCCCATTGCGGATGAGCATACTCTTGTTGTGCTGATCTCGCAGTCGGGCGAAACCGCCGACACTATAGCCGCTATGCGCGAAGCAAAAAGGCTTGGCGCACGAACATTCGCGATTGTAAACGCGGTTGGAAGCTGCATAGCAAGAGAGGCGGACGATGTGCTTTACACCTGGGCGGGTCCTGAGATCGCGGTCGCTACCACAAAGGCGTACAGCACTCAGCTCACGGCGGTCTACCTTATGTCGATATACTTTGGTCAGGAGCTTGGCCTCATATCTTCCGCTCAGCTCAGACGCTACATAAAAGCGCTTGAGGATCTGCCCGCAAAGATTGAAAAGCTGCTTGAAAACAAGGGCGATATCCAGTACATCGCCTCAAAATACTTCAATACAAAAAGCGTGTTCTTTATCGGCAGAACCCTTGACTATGCGGTTGCGCTTGAAGGCTCGCTCAAGCTGAAGGAGATCTCGTATATACACTCCGAAGCCTACGCAGCGGGAGAGCTTAAGCACGGCACAATCGCGCTGATGGAAAAAGGCACGGTTGTTGTTGCACTCTGCACGGTCGGCAATTTGTTTGACAAAATGCTCAGCAACATAAAAGAGGTTAAGGCAAGGGGCGCAGTCGTTATCGCAGTCGCTGAGGAAGGCAGGACCGAGATCGAGCAGGAGGCGGATCACGTTATATACGTTCCGAAGTGCGACGAGCTTACTATGCCCAGCGAGGTCGTTGTTCCCCTGCAGCTTTTCTCGTACTATGTTTCATCCCTCAAGGGACTTGACATTGACAAACCAAGGAACCTTGCAAAATCGGTAACCGTTGAATAATTACTCAATTTCAGCGCTTCTTTCCGCTCCGTCGGAAGGAAGCGCCTTTTATATATAATAGGTATTTCAAAAAGTTTTATGACATTTTTGTAAAAATTCAACAATAATTGTTGCATTTTTATTTTTTTTAAGGTATAATATATAATTAGATAATCAGAGAAAATATATTAACCAATTTCAGGGGGTGTTAAATGTGCAAGGCAGAGTATTCCAGAACACGCTTGTGCAGTTAAAAAGAGAGGTACAGAGAACTCTGGGGGTTATTGACGACAGCGACACTATTATCGCTTGCAGCGACGAGGATAAAATCGGCAACACCGTTGACAATATTTTTACTGTCTTTTCAGCCACAGGCGAGGTAAAAACGGTCGCCGGAGCTTGTTACAAGAAGATCGAGACTTTCAGCAAATGCGAGTATATCGTTTTCTGTGAGGGCGATGATGATATTGCGAGAAACGCTTGTTCTTTCCTTGCGGTAAACTTCCTTACCATAAAGCAGTACTATGACGAAAAATACGACAAGACCAGCTTTATAAAAAATATCATTGTTGACAACGTCCTGCCCGGTGATATTTTGTACCGCACCAAGGAGCTTCATATCAACGTTGACGGAGAGCGCGTTGTTTACCTCATCAGAGTTTCGGAAGAGACTGATCAGGGATACCTTGATATTCTTAACAATATGTTCCCGGATAAGGCTAACGACTACGTTATCCGTATCGACGAGAAAGATGCGGTCGTGGTCAAGGAGTTCAGAGCCAATCCCGGCAAGGATGAAATAATGAGCGTTGCCCAGAATATATTCGACACTTTGGGAGCCGAGGCTATGATCACTCCGCTCGTTGGCATCTCAACCGTGGCGGAAAAAATTCAGGATCTGTCACAGGCGTACAGAGAGTCACGGATCGCTCTTGAGGTCGGAAAGGTGTTTGACACCGAGAAGGACATAATCAGCTATGATAACCTCGGCATAGGTCGTCTTATATATCAGCTTCCCACCACTTTGTGCGAGCTGTTCCTTAACGAAGTGTTCAAGAAGGAATCTATCAATGTGCTTGACAGTGAGACGATATACACTATCCAGAAGTTCTTTGAGAATAATCTGAATGTTTCCGAAACGTCCAGAAAGCTGTTCGTTCACAGAAACACGCTGGTTTACAGACTGGATAAGATCAAAAAGCTCACCGGTCTTGACCTCAGGGAGTTTGACGACGCCATTATATTTAAGGTTGCGATGATGGTAAACAAATATTTGTCATCACAGCCCACCAGACTGTAAAAGTCTTTGGCTTCCGCGTCAAAATCGCGGCATAATTTTAAAACAGTATAAATAAGATTGTTTTGGGGCGGTCGCGGCGGCTGTTAATTCGCCTTCCCGCCCCATGGTTTTGTTCAAAACCCTAAGGAGGATTTTATATGAACAGAAAACTTGTAAAAATAACGGCAATCGTTATCGCGGCAATATTCTTTTTGGGAATTTGCGCTGGAATATCTCTGTTTTTCTTTTTATAGAGGATACGGCGTTTACCGAATAAACTTTTAAGGAGCGGAATATGTATATAAAAAAACGCACGTTAATTATCGGCTCAATTATTTTAATTATAGCCACCGCCGTTCTTACTCTTGGCGCGGTCAATCCGTTCGGCTTTGCCAATCCGATGGATATGATAAAATTCACGACTGTCGCGAAAACGATCAAGAGTATGTACTATGCCGATGTGCCGGACGACGATTACGTCGGCAGCGCGATTGCCGGGTTTGCCCAAGGTACCGGCGACCCTTACACGAACTATATATACGGCGAGGAAGCAAACGACTATATGGAGGACGTCCAGGGCAGCTTTGAGGGTATCGGCGTGTATATCGAAAATAACACCGACGATAACACGATAACCGTTGTGTCGGCGATTTCCGGCACTCCCGCCGAGGAGGCGGGTCTGGTCAGCGGCGACAAAATTCTCGCAGTCGCGGGCGTCAGCTACACAGGCGAGCAGATGAACGAGGCAGTCAGGAACATGAAAGGTAAGTCCGGCACAACCGTTGATATAACGGTCCTTAAGGCGGACACCGGCGAGACCGTTACTCTGACCGTTGAAAGAAGGCATATCGACGTTACAACAGTTGAGTCAAAGATGATCGGCGAGACCCGAATCGGCTATGTATCGATATCACAGTTTACCGAAAGCACAGGATCGGAATTTAACCAAAATTTTACAGACCTGATAGACGACGGCGCAAAATCGCTGATAATTGATTTGCGCAACAATCCCGGCGGATATGTTACGTCCGCAGTTGAGGTTGCGTCAAACTTCGTCAAAAGCGGAAACGATGTGGTCTACACCCTCGACAAGGACGGAAAGAAAGAGTCTTATCCGTCAAAGGGCAGCCAATACCACATTCCGATAGTGGTGCTTATCAATCAAGGTTCGGCGTCAGCCAGCGAAATTCTCACCGGAGCGCTCAAGGACTATGGTCTGGCTCATATAATCGGAGAAAAATCCTACGGCAAAGGCGTTGTGCAAACGGTTCTGTCGGCAAATGACAGCGTTTTGTCGGTAACGACCGCGAGGTACTACACGCCAAGCGGCACCTGTATCCATGAGATCGGAATTGAGCCTGACGAAACTGTTCCTATGGAACTCAGCAAATACGCTTATCTTGACACACTGACGCTTGAGGAGGATGAACAGCTTTCCGCGGCGGTAAAATATTTGTCGGAACAATAAATACGGAGGTGGGCTTTTGGTTTTTCACGGGTCCTGCAAAAGATAAAACTATTTCTGAAGCAAAAACTGTTTAAAACGCGGGCCGCTCTTCCGGCAGCGCCGAAAAACACCGAGCCTGCGGAGCCTGAAATTCATCCTATTGACTGTCTGAGCTTCGGCGCTGCGGTGGATTACGCGGTCAAACTGTCCGGAATTAACACTTGCTCTACAGGTATAGGCATATTGTATGACGGCGTATCGGATATTCATGGGATCGAGTCCGTTATGAATTACGCCTGTCCCGCATTCAGATATGTCGCGCTGTACACCGGCGACACTGAAATGGCTGCGAATATTTCCGACATGGTGTTCTCAAAATTCGGACTGCCGCTTTCGGTATCGAGCGCGGCGGGATTTCAGGGATGCAGGTACCCGGTTAAAATGGACTTTTCAACCGGTAAGCTCCGCCTTGGCAGAGACTTATGCTTAGTAGGAACGGACGCGAGCGGAAAAATTGTGAGAGGGTAAAAATTGTATTGACAATTTATGCACATTGACGTATAATTTATTAGTTAGCCACTGACTTATAATATGTGGCGCTTTTGATCAAATAATATCGGAGGTAATGAAAATGGAGAATAAGCAGGTTAAGTTAACAGCGGACGGTTTGAAACAACTGGAGGACGAGCTTGAATATTTAAAAACCAAAAAACGCAAGGAAGTATCCGAAAAAATCAAAGTGGCTCTCGGTTTTGGCGACCTTTCCGAAAATTCGGAGTATGACGAGGCGAAAAACGAGCAGGCGCAGGTTGAAGCACGCATAGTGACCGTTGAGAATATGCTCAAAAACGCGGTTGTTATCAGCGAGGCTGACCGCGATACTTCAAAAATCGAGATCGGCGCAAAGGTCAAGCTTCTTGACGTTGAGTTTGACGAGGAGATCACATATAAAATCGTCGGCTCGACCGAGGCGGATCCGGACGGCGGCAAGCTTTCCGACGAGTCTCCTCTCGGCAAAGCGCTCCTTGGAAGAGGCTCAGGCGAGACTGTGGACGTTGAAGCGCCTGCGGGAATTATTCAATACAAGATTTTGGAGATTTCATAATACAGATATAACCGGAGGAAAAAATGAACGAGAATAATACGCAAAACAGCAAGCAGAACGAAAAGGAATTAAACGAAGTCTTAAGACTCAGACGCGAAAAATTCAATAACCTTGTGGATATGGGCAGAAACCCGTTTGAGATCACATCCTTTGACAGAAAGGATATGACCGGCGACATTAAGTCCGACTACGAGAGCTACGAAGGGAAGATCGTGACCATAGCCGGCAGGCTTATGGCAAAACGCGTTATGGGCAAAATGTCGTTCGCGGACTTGGCTGACCAGAGCGGCAAAATTCAGCTCTGCGTCAAGAGGGACGAGCTTGGCGACGACGAATACAAGATTTACAAAAAATATGATATCGGCGATATTGTAGGCGTCACGGGTGAGGTTTTCAAGACCAAAATGGGCGAGATTACCGTAAGAGCGTCAAAGATAACTCTGCTCTCAAAATCCCTGCGCCCGCTGCCGGAGAAATATCACGGCATGACCAACACCGACCTTAGATACAGACAGCGTTATGTTGACCTTATCATGAACGCCGACGTCCGCAAGACGTTTGAGCTGAGAAGCGCAATTATACGCGCGGTCAGACGCTTTTTGGACGAGCGGGGCTATATGGAGGTCGAGACGCCGATACTCAACACGATACCCGGCGGCGCAGCAGCAAGACCGTTTATCACCCACCACAACACGCTGGATATTGATATGTACATGAGAATTGCGCCGGAGCTTTATCTCAAGCGGCTTGTGGTAGGCGGTTTTGAAAAGGTGTACGAGATGGGCAGGCTTTTCAGGAACGAAGGCATGGACGTAAAACACAATCCGGAGTTCACCTCGGTTGAAGTATACGAGGCGTATGCCGACTATGAGGACATGATGGACCTTACGGAAGATTTGTTCAAGTATGTTGCGGAAACGGCTCTCGGAACCACAAAAATAACATACCAGGGCGAAGAAATCGACCTGGGAGGCAAGTGGGAAAGAATAACCATGCTCGACTCTATTAAAAAATACGCCGGAATTGATTTGCGTCAAACAAAGACCGCCGAGGAGGCTTTAAATCTCGCAAAATCTGCGGGCATTGAGTTTGAGGAAGGCGCGGAAAAGCTTTCGCGCGGCGAGATCATAAGCGCGGTGTTTGAAGAGAAGGTTGAAGAACAGCTGGTCCAGCCGACATTTATATATGAATATCCGGTGGAGATCTCACCTCTTGCGAAGCGATATGCGGACAACCCCGATTTTACAGAACGATTTGAGGTATTCATCACACGCAGGGAGTTCGGAAACGCTTTTTCGGAGCTTAACGACCCTATCGACCAAAAGGAACGCTTCTTAAAGCAGGTTGAAAAGCGAGAAGCGGGAGATGATGAGGCAAACATGATGGATGAGGACTACGTCAACGCCCTTGAATACGGACTTCCGCCCACCGGCGGTCTCGGCATCGGCATTGACAGACTGATAATGCTGCTGACCGACAGCAGCTCTATCAGAGATGTTCTCCTCTTCCCCACAATGAAACCGCTGGATAAGTAAACCTTATATGAAAGGATGCTGCGTTTATGGATAATCAAGCAAGAGAAGCCAGAGAAATGACAAAACAGCTGCCGTTTAAGGAGCGCATGATAAACTTTTGGTTTTACAACAAATGGATAGTCTTGGGAATTGTAGCCGCGGTTTTAGTTATCGTGTTCACTATTTACGAGATCAACAACACACCGGCTTACGACACGCTGGTGGCTGTATACACATCAAGCGCTATGCCCGACGAGACTGTTTCAAAGCTTAACGCCGCACTTTCGGAGTACTGCAACGACGTTAACGAGGACGGTCAGATCTCGGTCTCAATAACGCCGATCTCCGGAAACCGTCAGGACGGAAGCGAGGAGTCTGTGGCGGCCGAGACACGCATTATGAGCGAGCTAAACTCCGGAAGCAATGACATATATATCGTGGATCAGGATTATTATGATTTTCTGACCGACGATGTTTACGGCGAGTGCTTCTCTCAAACGTACTGCTTTGACCCTGCCTCCCCGCTTATGCAGGACTTGGGATACAATGGAAACCTGTACCTTCTGGTAAGGGACTTCTATCCGTCCCAGGAAGGGAATGCGGACAAGCGAGCGGCTTACAACAACGCAGTCGCAATTTACCAAGGTATCGCGGGGATCCAAACCCCCGACAATGAGGATTAGGTGATCTTATGGACGGAAAAATCCGTAAATGTGAAATTTTAGATTCGCGGCTTACCGAAAGGGTAGCGTCATTTTTTAAGATCCTCGGCGATGAGACGAGGGTCCGTATCCTGTACGCGCTTTACGGTCACGAAATGTGCGTTTCGGATATTTCGGAACTTTTGGATATTTCTCAGTCGGCGATCTCGCATCAGCTCAAGCAGCTTAAGCTTGAAGGTCACGTTAAGTCGCGCAGGGAGGGCAAAAACATATTTTACTCGCTCGACGATGAACACGTCGTTGACATAATCAACCAGACGCTGTCCCATGTATCCCATAAACTTAATGACAAATAAAAAGGAGCCGGTCGGCTCCTTTTATTTAAGCTTTTTATAAAGTATGCGAACAGAGTTAAGTATGCACATGAACGCAACTCCCGTATCGGCGAACACCGCCAGCCACATATTTGAGTATATTCCGGTAATTCCCAAGATCATTACCGCGATTTTTATTGCAAGCGCAAACACTACGTTCTGCCTTGCAATTGAGTTCGTATCTCCGGCAACCGAAATCGCCTCGGAAACCGCCTCGGTATTTGAGTTCATGAACACAACGTCCGCCGCCTCGATTGCCGCGTCAGCCCCGCTTCCCATAGCCGCGCCGACATCCGCACCCGCGAGTACAGGCGCATCGTTTATACCGTCGCCGACAAACATAACCGCGCCGTATTTCTTGCGGATATCCTTAAGCTTATCGAGCTTATCCTGAGGCATAAGTCCGGCGTAAACCTCGTCTATGCCGGTTTCACGCGCAACCGACTCAGCAGTCTTGAGCGTGTCGCCGGTAAGCATAGCGGTCTTAATGCCGCGCCTCTTTATGTCACTGACCGACTTTTTGGCTCCGCTCTTTATTGTGTCGGACACCGTTATTCTCCCGATATATCCGCCGTCCTTGGCAACAAATACCTCTGTTCCGCCTCCGGCGCCTGAATATCCCGAAACATCCACATTCATTTCGTTAAGGAGCTTCACGCTTCCCGCAAGCACCACGCTGCCGTCTATCACAGCCTTTATGCCTCTGCCGGAAATTTCCTCAACCGACTCCGGACGCGCAAGCTCAATTCCGCGTTTTTGGGCTTCGGCAATAACGCTCTCGCCGATTGGGTGTGTTGAATTCATCTCAGCCGATGCGCAAAGCTTTAGCAGTTCATTTTCATCAATTCCGAACGCGTTTATTTCTCTTACGGAGAACCTGCCCTCCGTGACAGTTCCGGTCTTATCCATCACAACCGCTTTTATACCGGCAAGCTGTTCAAGGGATAATCCGCCCTTAAACAAAATCCCTCTGCCGGACGCCCTGCCAATACCGCAGAAGTATGCCAGCGGGACGCTGAGTACCAGCGCACACGGACAGCTCATGACCAAAAAGCTGAGCGCCGTGTATATCCACGGGTAAAAATCCTGCTTGGTAATAAGCGGCATCACAACAGCGGTAAACGCCGCAACAGCCACAACAATCGGCGTATAAACAGCGGCAAAGCGCGTGATAAAGCTGTCTATCTTCGGCTTGCTTGAAGCCGCGTTTTCGACCGACTCAAGAATACGCGAAACCATAGAGTCCTTAAGCGCGTTGTCTACACGGATTTTTATCGCGCCGTTTAAGTTCACGCAGCCGGATATTACTTTTCCGCCCTCGGAAACACGAACCGGCATAGGCTCGCCGGTCACCGCTGATGTGTCAATTCGTGTCTCGCCCTCGATAACCGTACCGTCAAGCGGCACCCGATCACCGGGACGTATAAGCAAAACATCACCCACCATTGCCTGTTCGGCAGGTACTGTGGCGACATCGTTGCCGGAAAGCAGATTAACCGTTTCGGGGCGCATATCTACCGCTTGCATAATTTTGCTTCGGCTGCGGCTTACCGCTATATCCTCAAACAGCTCACCGATCCTGAAAAACAGCATAACGCCGACCGCCTCCGGATACTCGCGTATAACAAACGCGCCCAAGGTCGCCAGTGTCATAAGAAAGTTTTCGTCAAATATCTTTCCCTTTAAGATGTTGCGGCACGCGGTAAGCAGCACATTGCCGCCAAGCAGCAGATATGAGGCAGCGAACATCACGATTTGAATGACCGAATATTCTCCGCCGTATACAGCGTGCAGCACAAGTGTAATGATATACAGCGCGGCACCTGATATGAGCGTTGCCAATCCAAGCCGCTCGTCCTCATCCTCTTCCTCCGCTTCGGAAACAGCCGCATTTTCGGCTTTCAAATCAAATTCATCCTCTACCGTTCTCGCGGTCTTAATAATCTCCGGCAGCAGCGCGTCAGGGTTCTCGGCGGTCACCCGAAGCTGCATCATCGGGAACGAGAGCGCAGCCTCAGATACCCCGTCCATCTCGCAAATCAGCTTTTCTATCTTTGCTCCGCAGTGCGCGCAGTCAAGATTTTCAATTAAATATTTCTTGGTTTGCATCAAAACACCTCCCGATATATATTCATATGAGCATTTGTTCAATTGTTCTATTGATATATTAGCACTATATTATATGTTTGTCAATAGGAAATTTGAAAAATTTTTGCAAAAAATAAGCCCGGCTGCTCAGAGGCGCAGTCAGGCTAAAATTAATATTTAAATCTTATCTGTTTCCGTACATTTTTTCGTAGTAGTCCATATATTCGCCGGTGATTATCGGCTCCCACCACGAGCGGTTGTTTAAGTACCATTTTATCGTTTTCTTTATCCCGTCCTCAAATTTTGTTTCGGGCAGCCAGCCAAGCTCATTATGTATCTTTTCCGGATCGATCGCATATCTCAGGTCGTGTCCCTTACGGTCAGTCACATATGTTATCAGACTTTCCGGCTTGTTAAGCTCTCTGCATATAAGCTTCACTATGTCTATGTTTTTCATCTCGTTGTGTCCGCCTATGTTGTATACTTCTCCCTCTCTTCCCTTGTGGATTATAAGGTCTATAGCCTTGCAGTGGTCCTCAACATACAGCCAGTCCCGAACGTT
>CANQKP010000061.1 GCA_947624495.1 uncultured Monoglobus sp.
GTTGTTGTTTCTGAGTTCAAGCATACGTCTCAGGCGGTCGTTTTCCGCGAGAAGGTCAGAATTCTCCATTGCTCTCTGCTCAAACTCACTGTTTGCGTTTGTAAGCTCGTCCACACGGTTCCGCAGATCGCGCAGCTGGCTTATGCTGTGGGTCACATCGTAAAGGTTGTCCCCTATGTTCTTAAAAAATCTCTGCACCGGAGTTACAGTGGTCTTAAGGACGTCCTCCATTGCGGTGGTATGCCCGCTGTGGGTCCCGAAGTATATCGGAACGGACAGGACCAATACCACGCAGATTATTATAATCAAAAGAGTCTTGTGCTCGTTAATAAATCTCAAAATAAATCTACATCCTTTAACTGCCGTATGTGTTTAATAACTTTTTCTGCTTGTGGCGCGGAACAACATATTCCTCAGCCCGCCCCTGTCAGCCATCGCGATACCCGCGCCTTTGGCGGTTGAGCATACCGGATCCTCTGAAATATAGACATTGATGCCGGTGCTGCTGCGTATCAGTTTGCCCAGTCCGCGCAGGTTTGAGCCGCCGCCGGTCAGCACTATGCCGGTCTCAAGCAGATCCGAAGCCAGCTCAGGAGGCGTTTCCTCAAGCAGCGCGCGAACCGTGTCGATTATCCGTGTAATGCTGTCCCTTATCGCGCTGTTAAGCTCGTTTGAGCTTATGCTGACATTTTTGGGAACGCCGTTGTACATATCCTTGCCCTGTGCCTGAATAACCTCGGCGCTCATGCTCGGCAGCGCGTTTGCAAGCTTTATTTTTAATTTTTCCGCCTCCGAGCGTGGTATCTCTATGTTATATCTCTTTTTTATGATTTGAATTATGTCGCTGTCAATGGCGTTGCCTGCGATTTTAACGGACTTTGACACAACAACGCCGCCCAAGGACACAACCGCCGCTTCGGTCGTACCGGCGCCCACATCTACTATAACATAACCCTTGGGTTCGTTTATGTCGATTCCTGCGCCGATCGCTCCTGCAAGCGGGGCTTCTATTAAATAAACCTCTTTGGCACCGGCTGAGATAACAACTTCCTCAACCGCTCGTTTTTCAACGTCGCCCAGTCCGGACGGCACGCAAACGGCGGCTCGGATTTTTGAAAATGTATTGCTTAGGTTTTCATCCAGAAGCTTTTTCAAAAGTCCTACCGTCACGTCAAAATTGGTTATGGCGCCGTCCTTTATCGGCTCCAGCACCGTAACGTTTTCTCCGGTCTTTCCCAGTATTTCAAGAGCGGAGCTTCCCGCGGCGGTCACATCGCCGTAGGAGTTCACTGCCACAACCGTGGGCGCGTTGGCAATTATCTTGCCGGAGTCTGCGTTATATATCTGAGAACTGGCGGTTCCCAGATCGATACCCAAATCTATTGCCATTTCTGTTCACCTTCCTGTCATACCAGCGGCTCAATGCCGAATTCTTCACTCAAAATGCGGCTCAGTCTGCACACCGGCAGACCGACCACGTTAAAATAGTCTCCGTTTATTCTCTTAACAAGCAGCGAGCCGTACTTTTGTATTCCGTAGGCTCCCGCCTTGTCCATTGGTTCGCCGGTTGAGATATAGTTTCTGATTTGTCGGTCCGAAAGATAGCGGAACGTGACGTCGGTCGCTTCAAATTCGGTGACGCTTTTCCCGCCTTTATCAATAACCGTCACGCCGGTGTACACCGTGTGGGTCCTGGCGGACAGGGTCCTTAGCATATCCGCCGCTTCCGCCTCATCCTTCGGCTTGCCGAGGATCTTGCCGTTGACCGCCACCACGGTGTCGGCTCCGATAACCAGACATTCGGAAGTCTCGCGGTCCGCAACATAGGCAGCCTTCTGCTTTGAAAGCCGCATAACTGTGTCCTTCGGATGCTCGCCCTCAAAAAATTCTTCATCGCAGTCCGCGGTCTTTACCTCAAAATCTATTTTCAGATTGCCAAGCAGCTCTCTCCGCCTCGGAGAGGCTGACGCAAGTATAACCTTCATATATTTTAACCTCTTTGTTCCTTGTTATTGATTGCGCCTTTGTTAAAGTGCAGCCTTGTGAACTCTCTCGGTCGGTAGTCACCGCCGATGCAGGAGCCGCATATCTTTTTGACTTCGTCTCCGGTCTCGATTGTAAAGTTCAGGCAAAGCAGCCGTATTCCGGCGCTGTAAAGCTCCGCCGTCCTGTCGCACATAAATGTAGGGCAGGAGTTTAAAAGTATCGTGCGGCAGCTGTTTCCGTCCCGTATTATCGGGAACTTTTTGCCGAGCCTGTCGGTCAGGTACTCGGTTTTGCCTCCGCAGGGGCAGTTTTTAATATTTCTGATCACGCAGTTTTCGGTGATCATAACCGGCTGATATCCGTACACATTTACCTCGGCGCATATTTCGGAGGATATCTCACGCGCCTGCGCAAGGTTAAGTTCGGGTGAGAGCATTACGGAACTCAGCCCCAAAATATCCGCCAGAAGTCCTGCCGATTTTCTGTTGGTCACATTAAGCCTCGCGCCGCCGCATAGGTTAAACTCCGAACTTTTTCCAAGCTCCGAGATATTTTCCGCGCGCAGCCTTGAAAATCCGAATGATTTCAGGCGCTCAAGACGGAGCAGGTATTCCCCGTACTGCTTATCGTGCATTATCGCCGCAGGCTCAATTATAATACGCTGACGCTCAGGCAAATATGCCTCGGTGTCCCCGCATAAAAGGTCGATCGGAACCCCGATAAGCTCAAATTTAAATCCGCCGCTCATTTCAAATTCCAGCAAAGCGCGGTACTGCTCGGTGTTTGCCACTCTTGCTGTAAAGCCGCGGTTTGGAGCTTCCCGGGCGATTCCGCGCTTAAGCGGCGCATATACGACCGGCGGCTCGCAAAAACCGTCGGTTATTTCTTGCTCGACCGCTTCAAGAACGGAGCGGCGGAGCTTGTTAAGCTCGCTCACGGACGTGTACCCGTTGCCGTCGGCTTCTATATTGATTTCCTCAAACTCAAAGACGCTTTGACCCGTCTTTGAAAGCTGTTTTATTATTCTTTCGTTTTGTAATGGCTTGGTTTTTGCCGCTTCGGGCGCCGAGCCTTCAAGAGATACGTGAAATTTTCCGTCAGAAGTTTCAACGCTCAGCCGCATGGGTTTCCCGACGCTGAATTCAAGCCGAGCGCGGAGCGGGATTTTAAAGCTGCTTTCTCTGCTCCGCACTTCGTCAAGCAGACGCTTTTCGATCTCTTCGGCTCCTTCTTTGTACGGGTTGTCCGGCTTGTCAAACGCGAACATATTTGTGCCGATTTTTCCGTCAAAGTAACCTGATGTAAGTCCGCCTCGGTAAAAAATCCGGTTCAGAGCGTCAAGCTCGTCCGCGTGCGGCTTCCTCATTTCGTCAAGACAGGTACGGTAGGTCTTAACCGCCGCCGCCACATATGCCGCGCCCTTCATCCTGCCCTCGATTTTAAGCGAAGCCGCGCCGCTTTGACACAGCTCGTGGACCTTTTCAATAAGTGACATATCTTTAAGGCTCAGCGCGAACCGTTCCGTCCCGCCTGTGCGGTAAAGCTGTCTGCACGGCTGGGCGCATCGGCCGCGGTTTCCGCTTCTGCCGCCCAAAACGCTGCTCATCAGGCACTGTCCCGAATATGACATACACATCGCGCCGTGAATAAATATTTCGACTTCAATGCCGCAGTTTTCACTTATATATTTGATTTCGTCAAAACTCAGCTCCCGCGCCAGGACTACCCGCGTAAAACCAAGCTCCGCCGCCGCTTTCGCTCCGGCAAGGTTATGCACGGTCATCTGCGTACTTGCGTGGAGGCGCGGTCTGATTTTAAGCTCTCTCGCGGCTGCGAGTACCGCCAAATCCTGTACTATCAGCGCGTCTATCCGTATCTCGTCAAGAAATTTAAGATATTCTCTAAGGCGGTCAAGTTCACGGTCGCCCACAAGGGTGTTGACTGCGGCATAAACCTTAACTCCCCGAAGATGCGCGTATCTTACGCATTCCCGGAGAGCCTCGCTGTCAAAATTATCGGCATAGCTTCTTGCGCCGAATGATTTTCCCGCAAGGTATACCGCGTCCGCGCCCATTGCAGCCGCCGTCAGGAAACATTCTCGGTTTCCCGCCGGCGCCAGCAGTTCGGGCAGTTTTGAATTATTCATAGATGTTTAAAACTTGCTCTGATTTTTCGGCACGCCTCTGCTTATCACGTTTGAGCCGTACTTTGTCTGCATTTCCTTAATTGGCGAGTCAGCGCTGCGGTAGGGTCGGCTCTCCTGCCGTGCCGTGCTTTGCGAAGGCGCGGTCTGTGTCGGGGCGGAGGTGCGGCTCTGTGTTCCGCGCAGGTTCTCGATCTCGGTTTCACGCTTTGCAAGACGGATCTCAAGCTTGTGCAGGTCCTCCTTAAGACTCTCGACTTCAAGCTTCTTTTCTTCAAGCTCCGCCGCTGTGTTTTGCGCATCCTCCATATAAACGCTCATTTCACTGCGGAGCTTATCCGCGGACTCTTTGCATTTAATAAGCTCGTCAGCCAAATTCATCGCCGCCATAACCGCCAGCATAGCAGTGCTTAAAAGTCCGTTGTTGTTTTTGACCTCGGAAATTTTTTTGTTGACGAGCAGAGCGACCCTCTGTACATACTCGTCAGACTCGTTGCTCACAACGGTATATTCCATATTGTTGATCTTAACTTCCATTTTTGTGTTTTCCATTTGCAATCAACCTTTCATATGCGTGCAGCCCTAAATTCTTTTCAGAAGCTTAAGAGCCTTAAAAATTCCAAAAACGGTTTTTGCGTCGTTGATCTCGTTGTTCATTATCATTTCAACCGCCTTATCGACCGGAATATGTTCTATGTCAAGATATTCGTCCGGGTCAAGATGTGCCTCGCCCTTTTTGAGATCGGTGGCGAGATACAGATGCGTGACCTCATCCGCAAAGCCCGGAGACGGATACATATGACCAAGGTACTCGAAGCTTCCCGCTTCGTAACCGGTTTCCTCACTCAGCTCGCGAAGCCCGCAAAGTCTGTGATCTTCGCCATTTTCCAGCTTTCCCGCGGGAACCTCATATATCGATTTTTCAAGCGGCTTGCGGAACTGTTTTACAAGAATGATCTCGTCGTCATTCGTGACCGCAACTATCCCGACTCCGCCAGGATGCTCGATGATCTCTCTGGACGCCAAATTGCCGCCGGGCATTTCTACCATATCGACCCTCAGACGGACAATCCTGCCGCCGAATATCTCTCGGCTTGACACCGTTTTTTCCTCATATATCAAACGTATCACTTCCTTAATTTCCCTAATATATATTAAACCACAAATCCGTAAAAAAATCAAGACATTTTGACGAATATAGCATATTGTTTAAAAAATAAATTGATGACTTTACAAAACGCGGGAAAATTTACATGAAAAATTTTAAGCGGATACGGGTTTTTACAGCGATGTGCAATAATTTGAGGAATTTTGGCGAAAGCTATTGACAGCGACCTTGGATATGATATAATTAGTATGGAATTTGTAATACCGAAATTTAAGTTTGAAGAGTAAAGGCACGTGCGTTAAGTGTTGCCGGGACGGGGAGTTGTCCGGCGAACGAAAGGCTGTAATATCGGCTTGCGGTTCGTGCTTTGCATCCCGCTTCATAGAGCAAAGTCATAATTCTGCAATTATTCGCTTAATATTAAGCAGCACGGCAGACTTCTTTCCTTGCTATATGAGTGAGGCTGAAAGGAGGCTGTTATTTTTATGCAAATTTCCGAAAACAATAAAAGAACCGTAAACCTTAAGAAGCTGCTGGCGATAGCTCTGCTTGTCGCGCTCAGCATGGTGTTTAAGCGCTTGAGCATTACCGTGGGTCCGTTCAGGTTCAGCTTCGAGAACCTGCCGCTGATACTGTCGGGCGTGATGTTCGGACCGGTCGCCGGTTTTATGACCGGAGCCGCCGGTGATATTTTGGGATGTATCTTAACAGGATATACGATTAACCCGATAATCACGGTCGGAGCCGCCATGATCGGCTGCGTGCCGGGCATCGTGTCGTTTTACTGTTTTAAGGATAACTTAACGCTCAAAATCGTTGTGGGCGTCGCATTGGGTCACGTTATCGGCTCAATGCTTATCAAGTCGGTAGGGCTTCACGTATACTATAACCACCCTTGGTCGGCGCTCGCGCTCCGCGTGCCGCTTTATATAATGATCGGCGCGGCGGAGGGGTATATAGTATGGCTGCTGATGCGGAACAAGGCGTTTGCGCGCCAAATCGAAAAAATACAGACAAAGAGGTGATCAATATGACACCGACCGAATATTTTATAAGCCTCGGCAGCCGCGGTAGCAAGCCGGGTCTTGAGCGGATAAAGAGCCTTTTGCGGCTGCTGGGCGACCCGCAGTACAAGCTCCGCGCGGTACACGTTGCCGGGACCAACGGCAAGGGCTCGGTCTGCCGTATGCTTGAGAGCATCCTCTGCGCCGCGGGATACAAAACGGGACTGTTTACGTCTCCGTATATAACCGTGCCGCATGAGTGTATCAGAGCAGGCGGCAGAGACATTTCAGAGGATGAGTTTGACCGTCTTTGCGGGCGGATTTGCAGGGCGGAGCAAAAAATGAATGACGGACCCACCGAATTTGAGGCGCTCACCGCAATGGCGTTTTTGTATTTTGCCGAATGCGGATGCGAAACAGTTATAATCGAGACCGGCATGGGCGGCAGGATTGACGCAACCAATGTGATAAAAGAGCCGCTGCTGTCGATTATAACCGGTGTTGAGTCGGACCATACCGAGTATTTAGGCTCGACTATAGGCGAGATAGCGGGCGAAAAGGCGGGGATAATCAAGCCGCGCCGACCCGTGGTATTCGGCGGGTACGACCCCGAAGCACTCGGCGTTATACGAGCCGAGTGTGAAAGACAGAGTGCAAGCCTTGAGCTTGTGGACTATGAAAGGCTGAATGTGCGCAGGATGACATTGGGCGGCACAGAATTTGATTTCGGCGGCCTTAAAAATTTGAATATTCCGCTCCTCGGAGCGTATCAGCCGCGGAACGCTGCGGTGGCGCTGACGGCTGCGGAGTTTATTTCGGGTATGGGGTGTAAGATATCCGAAGAAGCCTTGCGGTCGGGTCTTGGCAGCGTAAAATGGCGCGGCAGGTTTGAGCTTCTCGCCGCCGACCCTATCGTGATTTACGACGGCGCACATAATCTTCAAGGTATGACCGCGGCGGTCGAAAGCATAAAAATGTATTTTAGCGGTAAAGCCGTTTTGCTTATGGGCGTCATGAGGGACAAGGATTATGAGAATATGGCAAAGATTATCGCACCGTATGTCAAAGAGGCTTTCACGGTAACGCCCGACAATCCTCGGTCTCTTCCGGCGGACAGGCTTGCCGCCTGCTTTGAGGAACTGGGTGTAAGCGCCGTGCCGTGCGGCAGTGTGAAAGACGGACTCCCGCTCGCGCTTGACGCGGCAAAAGGCGATAAACTTCCGTTGGTCATCCTCGGCAGTCTGTATTTTTATAAGGATATACAAATTTGACTCAAACAAAAAGGGCGGGAATTTTCCCGCCCCAATTTTATTTCACTATGTTATATACTCCCCAGATGACCTTCGCGGCTTCGGCGCGGGTCGCGTTGCCTCTCGGCCGGAAGCTTCCGTCCTCATATCCGTTCATAATTCCGAGTCCGACCAGCTCCGCCACAGCCTCTGTGGCATACGGCGCTATGCTGTCATTATCTGTGAAGTTAAGCGATACCATTTCATCGCTCATATTGATTGCTCTGTAAAGGATAGTTGCCATATCCTGACGCATGATCGGTTCGCCTATGCCGAAATACTCGTCAGACTGCCCCTGAACAAATCCCGCGTTTAATGCTGCCGCGACGTAGGGCGCGTACCATGCGGACGTGTCAACGTCTCCGAAGTACGTGGCTGTGTCCGCAGTGTCAAGACCGTACATCTGAACCACCATTTTGCAGAACTGTTCGCGGGTCACGTTTCCGGCGGGCTGGAACTCGCCGTCGCCCATACCGTTTACTATTCCGGCGTTTGTCAGACCGATGATGGCTTCCTGCGCCCAGCCGTAATCAGCAATGTCGGTGTACGGGTTCACGTCCGCCATATTGGGCGCCGCTGTTGGCTCTGTTGTGTCGCGGTCGTCTGTGTTCGGTACATATTCGGTGCTGCTGCCCGTGCCGCCGCTTCCTTCGGTGTTAAGTCCGCCGCTGCCGCTGTTAAATCCGGTGTTTGCTTCAAAAACGTATTTTATTTTAGAGCTTCCCTCACCCAGATAGTATGAAACGCCATTATAGATATAGTAACATTTTACTGTCACGGTCCCGTCTTTGCCATATGTGTTTATGTTTGACGCAGCCTGGACCGTTATGGATGTGTCGCCCGATTTAAAATCGGTTTCGTTGCTCTTATATATTTCCTCGCCGTTTTTATATACAATAATCTGCACTTTCGCGTCCTGGCTGCTGAGCGAGGAAATTCTTTTGATTGTGGCATACCATGTTTTGCCGACCGTTATCTGAGACGGAACATCAAAAGTCGGCAGATTGTTCGATATTCCGCTGCTGCTTTCGATTTGGCTCAGTACCTTGTCGATAGACTCAAGCATATAGTCTTTGTATGCGCCGTTGTAATCTTTTTCAACACTGCTGCGCAGGTTCTTGGCTATCTCATTAAGCGATGAAAGGTATGTGCTGTAGTACGGGTGGCTGCTGTATTTGTTTATGCTGTCAAGCTGGACCTGAAGCGCCGATATTTTGGTGTTGTAGTTTTCGGACGTCGACGCCGAAAGATTGGTGACAGCTTTGTTTATGTACTCGTTGTAGCCTTTGATTTTTGAAACCGCGCTGTTGTACTCGGCTTCTGCCTTGGACGAGCGTTTTACGGCGGCGGGAAGCTCACCGACCGCTTTGTCTGTCGTCATTTTAAGATATTCATAATTTACGGCATAGTCGTTTTCGGTTATGCCGGTGTATGCATCAAGCATGAAAAGGGTACCGTTTACGGTTTTCATGCCTTCCGCCGCCTTAAGCAGTGCATTGATGCTTATTATCGATGTTCCGGCGGTGCTGAGGGCGGTGTTGATCTTGTCGCGCGAGGCGGAGGAAAGCGCATCGTAACTTCCGAGCGCAGTGTTTGCCGGTTTTGAATACGTAACGTCAATGTCGTTCAAAGTCAGCAATGTAACTCCGTCCGCTTTATAAAAGCTTATCGTTTCGACCTTCGGCAGGGCGAGCAACGCGTCGTAAACCTTTTTCTCATCATCATTCAGCGTCGGCGCATCGGTGCCTTTTGAAACGTTAAGGTCGGGATTGACCGTAAGCTTGTATCCGCCCGAAGCGGACGCGGTGAAGTTTGTCACCTCGACATCGCCGTTTTTTATCTCGGTGCTTGAGGAAACAGTGAGTGTGCAAAGGGTTATCGCGCCTTTGAGCGCCGATTTTCCGTTCTTCCATGTAATTGTAACTGCCTTGTCGTTCGAGATCGATTTCGAGGTTTCACCGTTTTCGTTAAACTCCGAACCAAGCTCCGCGCCGCTTATTACGGCGTTGGTGAATTCGGCGGTGAACTCAAGAGATGTTATCTCCGGCATGGAAGAGCCGGTCTTAAACACAATTCTGTAAACTCCATTTGTGCCGGTTTCATAAACCGATGCGTTAATTCTCAGATCCATGGTTTCCTCGCTCGGCTGCTGCGTTGCGTCTGGCGAGGCGGTAGGCTCGGCTTCCGGAGAGGAGGTCGCTTCCGGAGTTTGTGCCGGCTCCGTGGAAGCGGTCGCTGCGGTATCGGCGGCGGTCAGATCCGGAACGGCAGTTGTGTTTTCGTCGGCGAAAACCGCTGTAAATCCCGTCGAAAGTATCATTGCGGCGGTTAAAATGCCGCAGGAAATCTTTTTCAAAAATGTATTGTTATTCATATTAATCCTCCTGATTTCTTTAATTTTTACAATTTCATATCATAATTATAACATTCAATTATTTAATATCAATTAATCGTATGTTACATTCATGTTACAAATTCCGACAAGCCGAAAGTGATGTGCAGCATTGTTTGGTTATATTGCCAAAAAACAACTATTTTGAAAAAATTTCAAAAAAACGCTTGCATTCTGCAAACGTTTCTGTTATAATGTTTCGAGTTGAATTATTTGATTAAGATTTTAAGGAGGTGTATATACATGGCAAAGTGTGAAATTTGCGGAAAGGGCGTTAGTTTCGGTATCAAGGTGTCTCACTCGCACCGCAGAGCCAACAAGATGTGGAAGCCCAATGTCAGACGTGTAAAAGCTATTGTTGACGGTACTCCTAAGAAGGTTTATGTTTGTACCAGATGCTTAAGATCGGGTAAGGTTGACAGAGCTGTCTAAAGCGTTTAGATATGAAAACGGAAGCCGGGGGATATCCCCGGCTGATTTGCTTTTGTCTTTTATTTCAGTATCTCGGATGCTCTGTCAAGTATTCCGTTAAGCTTTGCGAGGGCAATGCCGTAATTGGTTACGGGAACGCCTTGTCTTTCGGCGGCGCTCAGCCTTGAGCGTACCTCCTGTTTGTTTATCATGCACATTCCGCACTGGATTATAAGGTCATATACGCCGAAATCGTCAGGCGTGCTGTATCCGGCATAATATTCGAATTCGGGCTTAAAGCCGGTGTATTTTTCTATCAGCCTCGGTATCTTGACCCTGCCTATATCTTCGTGAGAGGTGTTGTGTGTGCAGCCCTCAAGCATAAGCACGTGCGAGTCTTTGTTGAGTCTGTCTATGGCGTCCGCCCCGTCACAGAGCTGCCTGAAATTTCCCTTTTGCCGCGCCAGCAGCATCGAGAACGAGGTGAGCTTTATGCCGCGCGGTACCAGCTTGTCGACCGTTTTAAACGCCTGAGAGTCAGTGACCACCAAGTCCGCGCCGGGCAGCTCGCACAATGCTTCTGAAAGCGTCTTTTCGGTGGTGACATACGCTTTCATGCCGTGGTCAAGGCAGTCGCGTATAAGCTGGACCTGCGGAAGTATGAGCCGTCCCTTCGGCGCTTCGCTGTCGATAGGGCAGACCAAAATGAGGCGGCTCCCGCGGGGCAGCAGGTCGCCGATCAAGGTCTCATCGTCCCTCTCCTGTTTTTTAAGCTCGTCGATCATTTTTCTGCGCAGATTGTCCAGACTGCTTTCGCCATAATCACGCATCAGTACCGCGTCCGGGAACTCGGACATAACTTTTTTGATTTTTCCGCTGTCCGCAAGGTCGCACTTCGTAAACACGTTTATAACCGGAACGTCGTTTTCGGCATTTATTTTTTCATCAATATTATCAAGATTTATATCTCTTACATATAATATTAAGTCAGCGCGGTTTAAAACCGTCATGGTCCTTTCGGTACGCGCACCGCCGAGAACGGTGGCGTCGTCAAGTCCGGCTGTATCGATCAGTGCGACGGGACCGTATGGAATAAGCTCCATAGCCTTGGTGACAGGGTCGGTGGTCGTTCCGCTGATCTCGGACACGATTGCGGCTTCCTGACCGAGCAGCTTGTTAAACAGTGTGGACTTACCCACATTGGCGCTGCCGAATATGGCGATATGCTTTCGCATAGAGAGCGGTGTTTTTTCCATG
>CANQKP010000062.1 GCA_947624495.1 uncultured Monoglobus sp.
GTTCCGGATCGTCCCTGTGTATAAAAAAGAAGTCGTTATCGGCATCGTTTGTCATCGGTTCCTGACCGTGGTTGATACGGTGCGCGTTCACCACGATCATGCTCTCCTTTGCCTGCCTGAAAATTTCGGTGAGTTTTATACACTCAATCGAACCGCTGTCAATAATATCCTTAAGCACATTCCCCGCGCCGACAGACGGAAGCTGGTCGCTGTCGCCCACCATTATCAGGCGTGTTCCTGATGCAACAGCATCGAGCAGGCTGCTCATCAGCAATATGTCAACCATTGACATCTCGTCAATTATCAGCACGTCGCAGTCAAGAGGATTGTCGGAATTCCTTGCAAAGCAGCTTCCGACTTCATCCGCACCCGGCGTTATTTCAAGCAGACGGTGTATAGTCTTTGCCTCAAAATCGCAGACCTCGGTCATGCGTTTTGCCGCCCTACCGGTCGGAGCCGCAAGCATTACTCTCCTGTGTTCGCGCTCCATTGTCCGTATGATAGTGTTTATGATCGTGGTCTTTCCGGTGCCGGGTCCGCCGGTAATTACCAATGCAGCAGTCTGAAAAGCGCAGCGCACAGCCTCGCGCTGACTGTCGGTAAGCTCAATATCATCACATTCTCTGTCGATTAGATCATCAACATAATCAATATCAGTGTCAAAATATATGCCGGACATTTCTTTAAGCTTTTCGGCGACCATACGTTCAGCATCATAATACATTTTAAGGTATATCGCGTCGTAATCGCCGCAGTCCTCACTTACAAGCTCACCGTTTAGAATAAGCTGCGACAGAGCGTCTTCAACCGGACCCTGCTCTACGTCAAGCAAGGATGTTGCGCGCGCGATAAGCATCGGGCGCGGCACATAGGTATGCCCGTTTAGATAAGAAATTTTTTTTGCAACAGCCTTTATTCCCGAACTTATACGAACGTCCGAGTTTGCGGCAAACCCAAGCGACATAGCAATTTCATCGGATTTTTCAAACGTAATTCCGTCAACTAAATCTGAAAGGATATATGGGTTTGACTGGATGAGCGGTATAACTCCGGAGCCAAGTGCTTTATAAGCCCGAACAGCGTAGGAGGGAGAAAGATTGAACTGCTGAAAGAATATGACGATCTGACGCACACCGACTTGCTCGATAAACGCCTTATAAATCGCGTCAACCTTTTTGGGCGTGAGACCTTTAATTTCATTCAAGCGTTCATGCTCGTTTTCAATCACATCAAGCGCCTCAGTCCCGTATGCCTCGACAATCCTGCGTGCGGTCGTCTTGCCGACATATGGTATTATGCCGGATGAAAGATATTTTTCGATCTCATCCTCGGTACTCGGCATAACGCGCTCCATATACTCGACCTTGAACTGATCGCCGTATTCAGCGTGAGTGGTCCAAGAACCCGAAGCGATAATTTTTTCGCCCTCTGCAATATTCGGCATTGAACCGGTCATAGTGACAAGCTCGCCAAGACAGGATACATCGCAGACAGCGTAACCGTTTTCGGCATTATAAAAAATTACGGTCTCAATTGTGCCTTCGATCTTTATCATGCCAAAATTCCTTTCAATAAAATCTACATATATTATATAATAACAAAATTCGAATAGCAACACAAAAGCGTTCAAATTTTGATTTGTAACACATTTTTAACATAAATACACTGGAATTTTAACGGAAGAGCAGGTATAATAAAATATAGATTATTGCACAAAATAAAAATTTTGTGCAATGTTGAAGAAGGAGCAAAAGCGATGAATAATATTAAATACGCCCCGGAACCCATGCGGTCTTTTCTTATATATTTGGAGAGCATTCAGGGAAAGTCGCGCAAAACTGTTGAGGAATATTTTTATGATCTGCGCTGCTTTTACAGATTTCTGAATTTGAGCTCCGGCAAATACAATTGTAATTTTAATCAAATCGAGATCGACAATATTGATATTGATACGCTCAAGACCGTTGACGTCAATATGATTTATGAATACGCGAATTTTCTCAACCGTGATTTGGGTAATCATGCCCGTACCCGCGCCAGAAAAATTTCGGCGCTTAAGTCATATTTTAAATATCTGCACAGTAAGGTTAAGCTTCTTGATGAAAACCCCGCATCGGATATTGACACAATAAAAATTGATAAGCAGCTTCCGAAATATTTTTCGCTTGAGGACAGCATCAATCTCCTTGAAGCAGTTGATAAACGAAATTACGAACGTGACTACTGTATATTAACGTTATTTCTCAACTGTGGCATGAGGCTTGCCGAGCTTGTCGGGATTAATATTACCGATATAAACGGCGATAGTCTGGTCGTTGTCGGAAAAGGCGGAAAAGAACGCACGATATACCTAAATCGCTCCTGCATTGACGCAATTGAAGCGTATATGCCTATCCGGAAGAAAATGAACCCGGAATATAAGGACAAAAACGCGTTGTTTTTGTCTGAACGAAATACCCGTATCAGCAGGAGAACTGTTCAATATACCGTTGAAAAATACGTTAAAAAACTCGGTCTTGATTCACACAAGTACACAACCCACAAACTGCGGCACACCGCGGCGACGCTTATGCACCAATCGGGTGTTGATATCAGGGTTCTTCAGGAAATTTTGGGTCACAAGCAGCTCAGCACAACAGAGATATACACTCATATTGACAAGCAGGAGCTGCGCGAAGCTGTTGCCAAAAATCCTCTTAATAAAGACGCTTAATAAAGAAATGTAGTTTTTATTGCCAAAATATACAACTTATGTTATAATACTTATGACGTAATTTTAGTATGATATAAGGAGAAAATTATGAAAACTTTATATTTTGACTGTCCGATGGGCGCTGCCGGCGATATGCTGATGTCGGCTCTTATTGAACTTCATCCTGACCCTGCCGGTTTTGTATCGCATATGAATAAAATAGGATTTAACGGAATTATAATTAAATCTGAGCGAACAACAAGCTACGGAATTTCGGGTACCCGCACAAGAGTCATGATTGACGGTCACGAAGAGGGTTCTCACAGTCATCATCACTCATCATCGCATGAGCATCATCACGAACACCGACACGAGCATGAACACGAACATAATTATCATCATCACCATCATCCGCACAGAACGCTGAATGATATTGAAGCTGTTATACGCGCTCTTGATATTCCGGACAAGGTCAAGACTGACGCAATGAACGTGTATCGAATGATTGCCGATGCCGAAAGCGTTGTTCACGGCAAAGAGGTTGTTGATATTCACTTCCATGAAGTCGGCAGACGCGACGCTATAGCTGACATTGTCGGCGTATGCAGCCTGATACATGAACTCAGCCCGGATGTTATAATTTCATCGCCGGTTTGTGTGGGATTTGGAACGGTCAGCACGGCGCACGGTATTCTGTCTGTTCCTGCTCCGGCAACAGCTCGTATATTAAAAGATGTTCCGGTATACAGCGGAAGCATTGAGGGTGAACTTTGCACACCGACAGGTGCTGCCTTGCTAAAGTATTTTGCAAATAAGTTTATTCGGATGCCTTTGATGAGTATTGAAAAAACCGGTTACGGCATCGGCTCAAGAAAGTACGAGCAGGCTCCAAACTGCGTGCGCGCCATACTTGGCGAAAGCGATGGATCGGAAGGCGGAATACTTGATATCTGCTGCAATCTTGACGATATGACGGCAGAAGCGGTCGGCTATGCCACAAAAGCGATTTTGGACGGAGGCGCGCTCGATGTGTTCACCATACCGGTCGGCATGAAAAAGGACCGCCCCGGAGTGCTGCTGTCTGTGCTTTGCAAGGCTCAGGATAAAGACAAGATCCTCCGTCTTGTTTTCAAGCATACCTCAACAATCGGAGTACGCGAATACTCCTGCAAGCGTTATACCCTGGACCGCACGGAAAGGGTCATTCAAACTAAGTACGGACCCGTGCGCGAGAAGATCTCATCAGGATATGGGATAACAAAAATCAAGCCGGAATATGAGGATATCGCAAGGATTGCCAAGGAAAATAATATTTCCGTTTCCGAGGCTGTGGATTTATACAGAAACGACAAGTAAACTAAGAGGGCTGCAAAATGATATGCAGCCCCTTAAATTTATCAAATTTTTGCGGAAAGCGCGGCGCCGATAATTCCGGCATCGTTGCCGAGCTTTGCTATACCGAGTCTTGTCTGGCAAATGGTCTTGCAGAAGTAATTAGCCTCGCAGTATTCACGTATGGGTGCAAGAAGGTACTCCCCTTCCTTGCTTATTCCTCCGCCGATCAACAAAACCTCCGGCTCAAAAATGTTTACAAGGCTGCAAATTCCGTCAGCCACGTATTCAAGATATTGCTTCACAACAGCCTTTGCTGCATAATCACCGGCTTTAGCCGCGTCAAAAGCTGTCCTGCCGTCCACAACTCCGCGCTCGCATCTATACTTAGCCATAAGCGAGCCGGGGTTTTTATCGATTGCGTCACACGTCTGGTTTATCAGACCTGTAACCGAGCCGTAGACCTCCCAGCATCCGCGCTTGCCGCAGCTGCACATATCTCCGCCGTAAATTAATGTGTTATGTCCGACCTCGGCTCCCGCGCCGTTAAAGCCGCGGTATATTTTGCCGTCGATTATTATGCCTCCTCCTATTCCTGTGCCGAGGGTTATAAAAATAAAATCCTTGATTTCTCCGCCGTGCTTTACGTATTCTCCGTACGCCGCTGCGTTTGCGTCATTTTCAACACTCACGCTTATTCCGGTCAGCTTTTCAAGTTCAAATTTAAGCGGCGCATCTTTCCAGCCGAGGTTTCCGGCGTTGATCACGACCCCGTTTGAGTGGTCGATCGCTCCGGGGCTTCCAACGCCGACAGCTTTAATTTCAGAGCGCTCAACGCCCGCGTCCCTGATCAGGCTCTCGGCTGAGTCAGCCATATCCTTAACAATTTCCTCAAAGCTTCTCTCCGCGCGTGTCGGCGTCGAGCGCTTTTTTAATATATTCCCATTATCATCCACAAGTCCCGCTGCAATGTTTGTTCCGCCCAAATCTATTCCTATATACATATTTTTCATCCTTTTATAATAGTATTTTTAATTAATATTTTATTCCGTGCCGCGCGCAACGCAGCTTAATCATAATGTTTTCTGCAAATATTATATCATTGTGCCATATTCTATCACAATACCGTCGCCGTCATTCAGACGAATGACGTTTGTATTATACTTTTGCTCATATTCTTTGCACTTTTCTTCAAACCTATCGAAGCGTCTCAAAAACTTGCTGTAATGGGGCAGGATATCAACGTCCGCAATACGCATTCCCGATAAATCAGCTAAATTCATAAAATTCATTTCTGGGGTGTACATATCTATCAGTTCGAGTGAATTACCCATTACTATCGCGCCGGCGCTCCATGCTATCAGAATCTTATTTTTTGCAAGCTCCGATAAAACAGGTTTGCTGTTTGTTTTTCGCAGCACGTCAAGCAGGTAGTATGGATTTCCGCCGATAAATTCCACGACATCGTAATCAAACAGCAATTCCGGAGCCTGCTTATCCAAATCAAAACATTCTGTTGTGAGTCCAAACTGCGTAAGCGTCTCGGTTACACGCGGCACATGATAATTGTTTTCTTTGTATTCATTATCCGCGGTTACAACAATTGCCGCCGACTTTGCGGACGCCATATATTTTTTAGCTTCACTCAACAGTTTTTCGCTTGTCAAGCCGTTAGAACATAGCATTAGCATATTATATCACCCCAATTCGTATATTGTATGAATTATTATAGCACAATACTTTTTGATATTCAATAACAAAATCTATTTATACAGGATTGATTTTTATATATCAATTCAAGTGAATAAAGTTGACTTAATTTTGATTTATTGATATAATATGTTTAAATATATAATCATTAACTATATAAAGAATAATTAACAAAATTCTATTACAGCAAAAATAATAAGTAATAGGAGGGTCATTATGAACAAGAGTTTAAAATATACGAATAAACTTATAGAGTTCCTGGACGCAAGCCCGGTAAGTTTTATCGCGGTTGACAACCTGAAAAAAATACTTAAGCACAACGGATATATTGAACTTAACGAATCCGAGGACTGGGAAATCGTTGACGGCGGAAAATATTTTGTCACAAGAAACGGCTCGGCTATCATTGCCTTTAACGTTCCGGAAGATCCCCATGCATTTGCAGTTGTTTCGGCACACAGTGACTCTCCGGGACTCAAAATAAAACCCAACGCCGAAATTCGGGTCGAGGACAAATACGTTAAGCTTAACGTTGAGCAATACGGCGGACTTATAATGTCAACATGGTTTGATCGTCCTCTGTCGGTCGCGGGTAGAGCCGCGGTTAAAACCAAGGACGGAGTTGAAATGAAACTCGTTAACATTGACAGGGATCTGCTTGTTATACCGAGCCTTGCCATTCACATGAACCGAAGCGTTAATGAGGGATATACGTTTAATATTCAAAAGGATCTTCTTCCTCTGTTCTCAGGCGGCGGCGAGGGGGAAAGCTTTATCGAAACAGTCGCGGACAGCATCAAGGTCAAGCCTGACGATATAATCGGCACCGATCTGTTCCTCTACACAAGACTCAAAGGCAGAGTTTGGGGCAGAGACAATGAGTTCTTTTCATCTCAGAGGATCGACGACCTGCAGTGCGCTTATACCGGCATAAAAGCGCTGATCGACTCGAATTACACTTCTTCCGTAAGGATGTGCTGTGTGTTTGACAATGAGGAAGTCGGAAGCGGCACAAAGCAGGGCGCAAAATCAACGTTTATGCATGACGTAATGATAAGAATATGCAAGTGCCTCGGCAAAGACGAAAGAGATATGCTGAGAATGCTCGCATCAAGCTTTATGCTGTCGGCGGATAACGGTCACGCGGTCCATCCTAATTACACCGACAAAGCCTGCCCGACCAACCGTCCGTATCTAAACGGCGGCGTATTGGTAAAATATAATGCCCAGCAGAAATATACAACCGACGCTGTTTCCGAGGGCGTATTCCTGAAAATCTGCGATGACGCCAAGGTCCCGTACCAGCGTTATGTCAACCGCAGCGATATACCCGGTGGCTCAACTCTCGGTAACCTATCGACCGAACAGGTTTCGATAAACACTGTAGATATCGGCACGGCTCAGCTTGCTATGCATTCGTCATACGAGACGGCGGGTGTTGACGACGCGAAGTATCTGTACGACGCTATGAAAGCGTTTTACAACGCATCGATCACCACGCTCAGAGATGGAGTTTATAAAATCAAATAAGCCCGATTTTTAGACAGCGGCGCGCCGTTGCGGCGCCGCTATTTTTTACATTAAGCTTTCGGGAGTTATCCTCTCGTAATACGTCAAATGCTTTATGCATTGGTTGAACATGACATACTCGCCGATAAAATCCTCTTTGGCGCTGATCTTTGCATACTCAATGCTCTGTTTAAGCGATATGTCGATCTCCTCAAGCTGATCCGTATCAATCGTCATCCCAATCCATGTTTGAGCATCCTCCCACTTCCCCTTTAGCTCCTCGAGCTCGCTTATGATCGTGTCAAAATCGTCGTTTTCAAATGCGTCGATCACAGTTCCGTACACATTATTGACTTCATCATCAAGATCACTGACCTTAAAGTTGTGATACACTATAAACCCAACTGCCAGCGCCATCATTACGATTGTTATTATAACCCTCTTCATTCTATTTCTCCTTTTTTATTATAACAGTGTCGCCGCTCTTGTCAGCACCCATATAGAATACCTGCGAGATTTTTGTCAGCCCTTCATCCCTCAGCTTTTTCATCATCCAACCTCTGGTCTTGTTAAGCCGTTTAAGGTTAGCTGAAATCAGATTTCCGTTATCAATTATAATATAACTTATTTCCGGCACCGGAACATCAAGTCCCAAATCACCAGGAGTCACCGGACGGTTGACCGAGTTTTGAATAACGCTTACGTTTCCGTTTGTCTCCATTATCACATACTCTACCTCATCAAGCGACGTCGCCCCGCTATTTCGTATCTCCTCAAGCAGGTCCCCAATACTGTAACGTTGGTTCTCCATTTCTTTCTGATTTATCTTTCCGTCGCCGTAAAATGTACTCGGTTTTCCGTAAAGCAGCGAACGCACGTTAATATTCTTATACGCGATGAATGACAGCAATACCTCAAAAAATAATAGAATAATTATAGATACGATTGCTGTGGCGAACGGCTTTCCAGGATCGACGATAGGGTCTGCCGCGATCTCGGATATTATGATAGTAACCACCAATTCCGACGGTTCAAGCTCTGCGATCTGTCTCTTTCCCATTATTCTCAGCGTCAGCACGACCAAAACGTACATTATCGCGGTTCGAAGCACTGTAATAAGCATAACATCAGTCCTTTTATCAAGATTTATGCTTAGTATTACCCAAAAAAACAGCGATTAACAAAATTTCTAAGTTTTCATATTATATTACAGGCAGCGTCATAATCTGACATTTTGCTTAATTATATTATAATATTATAGGAAGGAAATGATTAATATATGCCATACGCAGACGAAACAAAACCGGCGGATAATATGCTGGTAGGATATGCATATGTGCCGATGCAGCAGGCAAACATGAGAAATCTCTTTGACCCTGAGTACGGACTTAAGGAAGGAACGATCTTCCCTATTCTCGATAAGCCGCTTGGCGTGTACGGACACCAGACAAACGGCGATATTATATTCAAAAACGGAGGAATGTGATATGAGTCAAAACGAATTATTAAAACAAATCTCGGCGTATGCCTTTGCGGAAAAGGAATGGAACCTTTACCTTGACACACATCCCACTGACAAAGACGCGCTTAAAAAACATAAAGCAATGGCGGAAAAGACAAGGGAACTCGTAAAAGAGTATGAGCAGAATTTCGGTCCTCTCACATCAATGAGCGCTCTTGATCCGAACTGCTTCGACTGGATAACCGAACCCTGGCCTTGGGAACAGTGTAATTAAGGAGGTATATAGTATATGTGGAATTATCAAAAAAAGCTTCAATATCCGGTTCATATTAAAAATCCCAATCCTAAGCTCGCATCGTATGTTGTGTCGCAATACGGCGGTCCGAACGGCGAGATCAGCGCTTCGCTCAGATATTTATCTCAGAGATATTCAATGCCCGACGGTATGACCAAAGCGCTGCTCACAGACATAGGCACCGAGGAATTGGCGCACATGGAAATTGTGGGTACGATAGTTCGGCAGCTCGCTAAAAACGCTACCGATGAGGAAATCGAAAACAGTCCGTTCGGAGCATATTTTATGAACCATGGCAGGGGCGTATATCCCGCCGACTCAAACGGAATGCCGTTTAACGCTCTGGCGTTCGCGGTAACAGCCGACCCGATAGCGGATCTTGTTGAGGATTTAGCAGCCGAGCAGAAAGCCAGAGTCGTATATGACAATATTCTGAAAGTATCCGATGACCCGGATGTAAACGACGTTATAAAGTTTCTGCGCGAGCGCGAAGTCGTACACTTCCAGCGTTTCGGCGAGACGCTCGACCAGATACAGAATACAAAATTACCAAAAATCTATTGCGGTAAATAATAATATTCCCCGGTCGCAAAGACCGGGGATAATTTATCAGACTGATTGCCCGACGCAGCTTAAAATAAATATGTGTCGGCACTGACTCTTTGGCGCATGGTCGTCGTACCGTGAGGACCGGCAAACGGGTATACCGTGACATAAAGACCGTCATCTTCCTCCAAAAACTCAATGGTCGTGTACGAGGCTTCAAATTCAGACTCAAGCACCAGACCGCCCTGATTTAAGGCGTAAAACAAATATCTGTTTCCATCCGCGTCTTTCGCAAGATAAACGGTCGCGCCGTCGATCTCGCGGCTGTCATACACCTCATAGTTTTCGGTAATAAACTTCACTGCCTCGCCGTAACTCAAAACGACTTCCAAATCTTTTTTCATGTTAAATATCTTCTCGGTGTCAACGTTATAGTAAAGCGCGCCGCTGTGTGCAAAATACATCGTGCCGACCGTTTCGCCGTCCAGCATAACTGGCTTTATAATATTGAAATCACCTGCCGCGTAATCGCCTAAAGTATCATTATAGCTTACGGTGTTCATGTAATAGTTAAGCTGATCGAACGACACCGACAATGTGTTGTCATTAAATGTGTATTCCATTTTATGAAGCGGTACATCGTGCAGATCGTTTGACTGATAGGTGTATAGCCGCACATCGCGCTTGTCATTGTCCCATTTGAAATTACACATATATTTCGAGTAGCCGTATTCGGCGTTCGGATCGCTTGAGTAAACCGTTCCCAGATCCTCGATGCAGACCGCGGTTTTTCCGTTTATAGCATAGCCCGGAACCTCAATTCCGTTAAAAATAACCTTGATGTCGGTCTCATAGATGTTGTCAACGATTTTGCCAACCGTTCCGCGCTCGATGTTAAGCGGTTCGCCGTAACCCGATGTGCCGTCGGAGTCAGCAATAAGCGTGCGAGTCTCATCGTTGTAGTACCAATGAAAGCCGTAGTGCGCGTCCGCATCGGTTACGCCCACGTCAAGATCCTCAACCAGAACAGCCGTTTTGCCGTCGAGACTGTAAGACGGTATCGGGCGATCGTTGACATACGCCAGAATGTCGGTCGAGTAAATACTTCCGACTGCATCACCGTTTGCTGCGAATACTCCCGAAGCCGCACCAAGCAGCATAACAGCGATGACCGCCGCCGAAACAAGTTTAAGCTTTTTCATAAATATTCCTCCTAAAAAATACTGTATACTTTTTAGACGAAAATATTTTTAAAAAGTTCCCGAAATATTTAAGATCTCCGAATAAAAATCTGATCCGCGTGCGATGATCTTACTTCTATCCGAATTGTTCTTTAAGTATATCCGCAAAGTCTTTGATACATTTTTTTGTGTTGTCCGTTTTCCAAAAAGCGCAGTATTTTGTTTTTATCGGTTTTCCACGGCGGCTCAGCGGGACCCTCGCGATATCCTTTGAAAACCGATGCGGGAGGCTGCCGCCCTCGACAGGCACATAACCTTTGCCGCTCACAACCATAAGCCGCGCCTCTTCAAGGTTCTCCGCGAACATAAACTCACCGTCAATTCCGTATATCTCATGATAGTGGGTCTGATCATTGTCAAACTGATTTTTGCTCGACACCAGTATGCAGGTCGTATTTCTCAGTTCGTCCGCGTTCACAAATTGTTTTTCCGACAGGGGATCACGTTTGGATATCTCAATGCAGCAGTCTATCTCGCTGAGCGGCAGGTTAACATACTCATCCGAAAAAGCTCTCCGAAGATCGTTCAGCACAAGATCCACGCAGCCGAGCCGCAGCATATTATAGACTTCCTCATGGGTCCCGCTTTTTATATCAAGAGTTATATCCGGATATTTTTCCGAGAACCGCGCCAAAGCCATTTGAAATTCCTGACCGCCGTAGCCCTTTTGATAGCATACTCTCAGCGTGTTGCTGCCGCCGCGGGATATGCGCACCGTCTCACGG
>CANQKP010000063.1 GCA_947624495.1 uncultured Monoglobus sp.
GAGTCTCGCCGGGCTTAAGCGTCGGACCTGCCGTCGGGATAGGAACATCAGTCGGTCTTGCAGTCGGCGGAGTTCCGTTTGTTGTCTCAGGATAAAAACCGGTAACGCCCGCGGCATTAATCAGCGTACTCTCATAGCCTTTAACGGCATTGTTAAGTTCCGGAATTATCTGATCATTTGTATCTTCTACAGCATCATCAAAATCCCATTTTAAGTCACCGCCGTCAATTCTGCCCGCATTACTCATAACTATATCGGGAACGTAATTTGCGTCATCAACGTTGTAACTGTATAAACCGTTGGTATCAAAGTTGTTGTATGTAGTTCCACCCTGTTTAGCTTTAAAAGTTGACGGAACTTGTTCTTCTCTTGATTTTGCAATATATGCGTCAAACTCAATGGGTTCGCTATTGGCATCCACTACGTCATGACCGCCGTTCAGAACATTTCCGAACATCTTTATCATGCCGCCGTCCTCACCTGAGAATGTACCTTTACCGCCGTCAGTGTATTTAACATCACTGCCCTGCTTTGAAATAAGAACCGGGAATTTTACATTTCTAAAATAATTGTTCTCAACAAAAACCTGACTTCCGGTGCAGGAACCTACGCCGTACTTTGAGTTACCGTCGTAATAGTTGTTGTAAATGTGTACCTGATCTCCTCTTATTCTCGGATGACGCGAATCGGAATGGTCAAACCAATTGTGATGATATGTCATATGATAACCCTGATACGAGTCTGCCTTCATTCCGCACAGCGAACATTTTCCGCTGTCCCAAAAATGATTATATGAAAACGAGCAATAATCGGAACCGCTCTTTACGTCAAGTGAACCGTCGCCTTTGACCTGATCCTTGGCGCTTCCGGGTCTACCGTAGAAAATATCACAGTTATGAACCCAAATGTTATAGTTTTCAGTATCAAGTGAAATACCGTCGTCCTGGAACTGTAATACACCGATATTTCTTATCTCAATATTTTTTGCTTGTCTTACCAGAATGCCCCAGCCGTATATCGTGGCGTCAACACCTATACCTTCAAGAGTAATATTGGCGCAATCCTTGACTTCAAGATAACCCGACGAGTTTAAACCCGAAATATCCGCATCTGAGACCTTACCGATAAATCTTATTATCAGATGACGCTTGTCATACGGAACCTTGTCACTGTCTTTACTGTCTTTTTTTGCTCTGTATTTCAATATCTCCGTTAAACCGGTACAATGGTAAATACTGCCCTTTGCGTCCTGAATAACATCAAGCTCAACCGTGTTGACGGTATCCTTTGTGATGTAAATTATCTGTGCGTCATCGGGTACGGTTCCGTCATCGTTATAACCGCCCGAAGCCGTTTTGTATGGCGAAGCGGCATCAAAGGCATAGCCTTCTCTTGCGTGAGCCTTAACCGTGACAACATCCGTCTCCTTAACGCTTTTTTCCGTACCGTTTACGTCGGCAGCAACTTTGATTTTGTATCTGCCGGCAGCAAGACCCGGAATATCTGCTCTGTAATATGTTCCGTAGTAGCGGATAAGTTCATTGTCTATTTTGGTATAGTTTCCGTTTTCCGGACTTACATAAACATTATAAGCGCTGACCTCTGTGGGATTTTGCCACTCAACATAAGCAGCTTCTGTGCGACCGCCAAAGTCAGTCAAAATAATCTCCGGTTCGCTTGCAATCGTGCCGACTTCTGCCGCAAAAACGTTCGTCATTGTGAGTCCCGCAAAAAGCGTCACTATCATCGCGATGCATAAAAGCATAGCTGTTGATTTTTTTAATGCCCGTAATCTAAGCATAAGAAAACCTCCTAAAAATTTAATTAATCTATCTGATAATATGATAATACATATTTTTTTTCAATTCAAGGACTAATTTGACAGGGTGCAAAATTTCTTGTAAATTGAATAAATATTTTGTTACGAAACTTTCATAACAATTTTTGTCTATTATATTAATTAAAATGTCTAAAAACAAACATTTTTGCATAACTTATTTGCTAATAATTTTGTGCAACTATTGTATGCAAAACAAGCAAAACTTTAATTTTTTGTCTTTTCTTTGTTTTCTTGCCACAAACAAACGCAGAGCAACATAATCAAACTGCTCTGCGTTTATCTGTATAGAATATCCATAGTTAATGTTAATCAATATATTCCCGCACCCTGAAACTAACGCCGCAGTCATCGGCGATTTTCCGACAAGCTTCGATATTCTCCGGCGGCATTGTCTTGTCAACCACGCTGAATATAACGTCCTTAACATAAGGCTTGGCTTTTTTTGCAAAATCCTTAAGCGCGTCAAAGGCGCACTCGCCGTATACGCTGCGGCATATATCCTGATATGCTTTGGCGTTTGGCGCATTAAGGCTGATAGAGACAATGTCGATCGCGCCTTCAAGTTCCGGAGTAACGTCTCTGCCGCAAATCAGATTGGCGTGTCCGTTTGTATTAACTCTGATACGGACCTCATAATTTGCCTTCAGCCATCTCGCAACCTCTATCATATCATCAAAACGCTCCGTTGGCTCACCGTAGCCGCAGAACACCACCGCATCGTATTTTGAAAGATCCCGTTTTTTAAAATCAGCTTTGATTTCTTCGACCGTCGGCTCGCGGTCAAGCCACAAATCATCCTCACCGTTCACGCCGTCATGCTTGGCGCGCAGACAAAAGGTGCAGGAATTCGAGCATCTGTTTGTTATGTTTACATAGAGCGAATTACCCAGCTCATAAGTTATAGTCATTTTATTCATCCTTTCAACTCAACGCAGAATTATATGTTCAGCCGTATGTATTGCACATAAATTATTCTACCATATAAAATCATACATTTCAATACTAAATATTATGCTGAACAATAAAATATTTTGTTAATTTTTAGCTTGCAATTAAGGCGGATAACCTTTATAATAGTATAATACCATATAATAACAAGGAGAAAGACATGATAACACTTGACAAAATTTATCACGCGGCGCACGTGCTTAAACAGGTGCTTCGCCCGACCGAGCTGATCCGCGCCACAAGAATGTGTCCGGAGTGCAATCTTTATTTAAAAAACGAGAACCTTCAGGTGACCGGTTCCTTTAAGGTCCGCGGCGCATACTACAAGATATCGCAGCTGACTGACGAGGAGCGCGAAATGGGCGTTATTGCCTGCTCTGCCGGGAACCATGCGCAAGGCGTTGCCCTTGCCGCGTCAATGCACGGAATTAAAGCAAAAATCTGTATACCGGACGGCGCGCCTATATCCAAAGTCGAAGCAACAAAAAGCTACGGCGCAGAGGTCGTTCTGGTTAAGGGCGTATATGATGATGCGTATGAAAAGGCTCTCTCACTTGTCAAGGAGACCGGCGCTACATTCATTCACCCATTTGACGATGAGCAGGTCATAGCTGGTCAGGGTTCTATCGGGCTTGAGATAATCGACCAGCTTGACAATGTTGACGCGGTGGTAGTTCCCGTGGGCGGCGGAGGTCTTATTTCCGGCGTTGCGTTTGCGCTTAAGTCTCTTAACCCCGACATAAAAGTATACGGTGTTCAGGCGGACGGCGCTCCGTCGATGATGAATTCAATCAACGACGATAAAATCGAAACGCTGAACCGCGTTCACACAATTGCCGACGGTATAGCGGTAAAGACTCCCGGCGAACACACATTTGAAATTTGCCAAAAATATGTTGATGATATTGTAACCGTTACTGACGATGAAATTTCAACTGCCATACTCGAACTTATCGAGCGTGAAAAAGTCATTGCCGAAGGCGCGGGCGCGGCTTCGGTAGCGGCAATAATGTTCGGCAAGCTGCCCGTTAAAGGCAAGAACGTTGTGGCTTTAGTCTCAGGCGGCAATATTGACGTAACGATTTTGTCAAGAGTGATCAACCGCGGTCTGCAAATGACCGGCAGGCTTGCGGAGCTGGTAATTGAGCTTACCGACAAGCCGGGACAGCTTCTTACTGTGTCGGAGATCATATCATCATACGGCGCCAATGTTGTGGAGCTTGACCATAACCGCGGAGATCGGCATATAGATATAAACGACTGTATTCTCAGAATTTCGGTCGAAACCAGAAACCGCGAACATTTGAATGAAATTATTAACGCGCTCACCGAGAGCGGATTTAAATTAAGATAACGGAGGAATAAATATGAATAAGATTTACACAAAAAACGCGCCCGAAGCAATAGGTCCGTATTCGCAGGCGGTGGAAGCCGGAGGCATGATCTACACATCAGGTCAAATCGCGATCAACCCTGAAAGCGGCGAGATCGAGTCAAATGACATAAAGGGTCAGACAAGACAGATCATGGAAAACCTGACCGCTGTTCTTGAGGCTGCCGGAAGCTCATGCGATCTGGCGGTAAAGACGACCTGCTTCTTAGCTGACATTAATGACTTTGCGGAGTTTAATGCGATATACGGCGAATATTTTTCATCAAAGCCCGCGCGTTCCTGCGTGGCGGTGAAGTCGCTTCCCAAGGGCGCTCTTGCCGAGGTTGAGGTTATCGCGTCAAAGCGGCAGTGAGCGGAAACTCGGAGCGGTATAACGCATTAGACACCATAAGGGGCTTGGCGGTGATAAGCATGATAATATATCACACCGTCTGGGACCTTGTCAGCATTGGCGTTCTGCCGCGAAGCTTTCTCATCTCCGCTCCGGCTGTCGTGTGGCAGAGAAGCATTTGCTTCACGTTCATTATTCTGTCCGGGTTTTGCTTTTCACTCAGCAAAAATCCGTTTAAAAGCGGAGCCGTTGTGTTTGCCGCCGGCTTGCTTGTAACGGCGGCTGCATTTATTATAATGCCGAAAAACAGAATTATTTTCGGAATACTCACTTTTTTGGGCAGCGCGGTAATTCTGACCGCGCTCATTAATTATGCGCTCAAAAGGTTAAGACCGGCTGTCGGCATGGTGTTGTGCGCGGTATTATTCGCTCTGAGTTTTAATATTTCCAAAGGGTATTTTGCGGGCTTTCCGCTTCCCGCCTCTCTTTATAAAAACTACATAACGGCATTTCTCGGCTTTCCGTTCCGAGGTTTTGCATCGGCTGACTATTTTCCCTTTTTCCCATGGTACTTTTTGTACCTTTTCGGCTATTTCTCTTTCAGTGAAATGAAAAGTCGCAATATGATGCGTTTTCTGAAAACTCCCGAAATTCCGGTTTTAAACTTTATAGGCAGACACGCGCTCGCAATCTACCTTATACACCAGCCGGTTATTTATGCGGCGGTATATGCGGCGGCGGGCGTTATCCGTACATATGCTGCGTTAGGCATAAATTCGGAGCTTTGCGTCAATTTTTGTTGCATTATTTATAAATTAATGTTATAATTTATATATTAATTATTTACAGGAGGGCTTAACGTGAAAAAGATAATAACCATAAGCCGTCAGTTTGGAAGCGGCGGACGCGAAATCGGAGAGAAAACGGCTCAGAAGCTGGGATACAAATTCTACGACAAGGAAATTATTGAAAAGCTGTCGGAAAAGACCGGTCTTGCAAAGGAATATATCAGCAAAGCGGGTGAGTACGCGCCCAGCAAGAGCATATTTTCTTACGCGTTTATCGCACGCAACAGCAACGGAACGTCCCTTACCGACTATGTATACCAAATTCAGCGCGAGCTTATACTTGAACTTTCGGAGGGTGAGAACTGCGTGATCGTCGGACGCTGCGCCGATTACATACTGAAGGACCGAGCCGACTGCCTGAACGTGTTTATCCATGGCAACATGGACGCTAAGATCGAACGGGTAATGCGGCTGTATTCACTTAACAAAGATAAGGCGGTCAAGCTGATCAAGGATACAGACAAGCGCCGCAGCATAAACTATAAGTATTATGCAGAGCGGGAATGGGGAAATATCAAGAACTACACCATGACCCTTTGCAGCAGCGATCTGGGTATTGACAAATGCGTAGATATCATTTGCGACGCAATAAAGTGACGAAATACGGGAGGATTTAAGACGATGACAAAAATAATGTTCATCTGCCACGGCAATATTTGCAGATCGCCGATGGCTGAGTTTTTGTTTAAGGACATGACAAAAAAATCGGGCGTTGACGATAAGTATCTGATAGAGTCGGCGGCTACGAGCTATGAGGAAATCGGCAATCCCGTACACTACGGCACAAAGCGAAAGCTGGCGGAACTCGGCATCTCGGTCAAGGGCAAGCAAGCTCGAAAACTGATGAAAAACGACTACGATAAATATGATCTGTTTATCGGTATGGACAGCGCCAACATCCGAAATATGATAAGGATATTCGGGGGCGACCCGCAGCACAAAGTTAAGAAAATGCTTGAATATGCAGGCAGCGGCGCCGATGTTGCGGACCCGTGGTACACAGGCGATTTTGAAGCCGCCTTCAATGATATTTACGCAGGACTGAAGGGTCTGCTGCGCAGCACCGCCGGAGTTGAATACGACGGATAAAGCCCGAAAGGATTGATTGCAAGACGTTATGAAAAAAATTGTATTTGGCATATTGGCTCATGTGGACTCAGGCAAAACCACCCTTTCCGAGGCGCTGCTGTACCGAAGCGGTGTTCTGCGCAAGCCCGGACGGGTCGACCACGGCGACGCGTATCTTGACACCCATTCAATCGAGCGCGACCGCGGTATCACAATATTCTCAAAACAGGCTGAGTTCACTTCCGGCGGCACTGAGTTCACATTGCTTGATACTCCGGGACACGTGGATTTTTCTCTTGAAGCGGAGCGCACCTTAAGCGTGCTGGACTACGCCGTACTTGTCATAAGCGGCAGCGACGGAATTCAGAGCCACACCGAGACTCTGTGGCGGCTCCTTGAGCGGTACAACGTTCCGGTCTTTATTTTTATAAACAAAATGGACCTTGCCGGAACTGACCGCGAGGCTTTAATGGACTCGCTCAGACACAGATTTGACGAGGGGTGTATTGATTTCGCCCGGTCTTATGAGTCCGATTTTTCAGAAAGCCTCGCCATGTGCGACGAGGCAATTCTTGACGCGTACCTTGGCGGAAGCGAAATCACAAGCGGTATGATTGCATCGGCTGTATCCGCAAGACGCATCTTCCCCTGCTTTTTCGGCTCCGCCCTAAAGCTTGACGGTGTGGACGAACTGCTTTCAGGACTGACAAAATATACAAAAATGCCAAAATACAAAACTGAATTTGCCGCAAAGGTATTTAAAATATTTGAAGACGGCGGAGTCCGGCTGACTTATATGAAAATCACCGGAGGTTCTCTTAAAGTCAAAGACACAATAAGCGGTGAGGACAGAGAAAAAAATCTCTGGTCGGAAAAAACCGACCAGATCAGAATATACTCCGGTGAAAAATTCACAACACTTGATGAGGCGCTTCCCGGCACGATCTGCGCCGTAAAGGGGCTAAGCCGCACCTATCCCGGCGAAGGGCTCGGACTTGAGAAAAGCTCTTTGCAAACCGTGCTTAACCCCGTGCTGTCATATACGGTGCGGCTTCCGGAGGGAATGGATGTTCACACCGCTCTTTCCAATCTTAGAGTTCTTGAGGAGGAAGAGCCTCAGTTTAACATAATCTGGAACGAACAGCTGCGGGAGATCCATATCCGCCTTATGGGTGAGATACAGATCGAAGTTCTGCGTCAGCTCATACACGACAGGTTCAACATGAACGTTGAATTTGAACGCGGAAGCATTGCTTATAAGGAGACTATCAGCACAATCGTCGAGGGCGTCGGACACTACGAGCCTCTGCGACACTATGCCGAGGTCCATTTGATCTTAGAGCCGGGAAAACCGGGGTCCGGACTGAAGTTCGCCGCAAAATGCAGCGAGGATAAGCTGGACAAAAACTGGCAGCGGCTTATTATGACGCATTTGCTTGAAAAGACGCATCTCGGCGTGCTTACCGGCTCGCCGATAACCGATATGAAAATCACGCTTGTGTCAGGCAGGGCGCACAAAAAGCACACCGAAGGCGGCGACTTTCGTCAGGCGACCTACCGCGCTGTAAGGCAGGGGCTCCGCAACGCTCAAAGCGTGCTTTTGGAGCCATGGTACGATTTAAGGCTCGAAATCCCCGCAGACTGCACCGGCAGGGCAATGAACGATATTATAAAAGCCGGCGGCACAACCGAGCCGCCGGAAATATCAGGCGATACCGCCGTTTTATGCGCCGCGGCGCCGGTAGCTGCGATGCTTGATTACAGCACCGAACTGGCGTCTTACACCGGCGGCAGAGGTCGTATGTCCTGCGTTACAAGCGGATATAAGCCCTGTGCGGATCAGGAAGCTGTTGTGGCGGAGATCGGCTACGACTGTGACGCGGATACAGACAACCCGTCGGACTCTATATTCTGCTCTCACGGCGCCGGATTTGTTGTCAAGTGGGATGAAGTCTATGACCATATGCATCTTGAAAGCGAACTTAAGCTCAAGTCGGAACCTGAGGCACAAACAGGGAGAGCGCGTGCAAAAGCCTTTGTTGACAGCATTGCCGCCGACAAGGAGCTTATGAAAATTTTTGAAAAAACCTACGGTCCCATTAGGCGCGAGGTGCAAAATTCAGCACCGGTTCGTCAGTCAAGCGCCGTTATGCCGTCAAAGCCGCGCCAAATCAAGCCCGAACCAAAGCCGCAGAACGAGTACCTGCTGGTGGACGGCTACAATATAATATTCGCTTGGGACGAGCTTAAAAAAATCGCCGAAAGCAGTCTTGAGTCGGCACGCACGGCACTGGCTGACATACTCTGCAACTATCGGGGCTTCAGAAAATGCGAGGTTATTTTGGTGTATGACGCATACAAAGTAAAAAACAATCCCGGCGAGCTGGAACGCTACCATAACATAGACATTGTGTACACAAAGGAACGCGAAACAGCGGATATGTATATCGAAAAGACGTCCCACAGGCTGAGCCGCAGCAATAAGGTAAGGGTCGCAACATCGGACGCCTTGGAACAGCTCATAATCCTCGGTGGCGGCGCACTGCGGATTTCCGCCGCGGAGCTTAAGTCGGAAGTCGACGAAGTGAACGCCGAAATTTTAGGCTACCTTAAATCACTGAGGCTTGAAGATAAACCGAACACTATCGAGATCAATATTTAAATCCCATATTATTCACGCTCATACAGGTCCGCAAACTTCTCAAGAGTTTTGCGGATCTCAATATGCTGCGGACAGATTTTCTCGCATCTTCCGCACTTGATGCACTCAAGCGCCTTTCCGAAATTCAGGGAAACACGCCTATAGTACATCCCCGACTTTTTACCCGTGGAAGCAAACATATTGTACAGCCCGAAATAAGCCGGAATATTTATATTTTTCGGACACTCTTCCATACAGTATTTGCAGTTGGTACACGGCGTCACATTGTCGTTTATAACATCTACGACGCGCGCGAGCATTTCCCGCTCCTTGCTGTCAAGAGGACGAAAATCACTCATGTATGCGGTGTTGTCCAAAAGCTGCTCCATGCTGCTCATACCGCTTAACACCATCATGCATTTGTCAAGCGACGCGGCAAAGCGAATGGCATACGAAGCCGGCGACCCTTGTGCGCCGCTTTTTTTCATCTCATTAACAACGGCTTTAGGAAGATTTGCCAAAGTTCCGCCTTTTACCGGTTCCATGACAATAACAGGCTTTCCATGGCGGCGCGCTGTTTCGTAACAGGCGCCCGACTGGATCGCCGCGCTGTTCCAGTCAAGGTAATTTACCTGAAGCTGCACAAAATCTGTTTCCGGGTGATTTGTAAGAATTTCATCCAAGAATTCCGCATTGTCGTGATAAGAAAAACCTATGTTTTTAACTAATCCCTGCTCCTTTAATCTGCAAAGAAATTCAAAACCGCCAAATTTCAATGTATTGTCATATCTGTCCCTGCATATATTATGCAAAAGGTAATAGTCAAAATAGTCCACTCCGCAGCGTTTAAGCTGTTCTTCAAAATACCTCGGATATTCATCCGCGGCTTTGACCCTTATGATAGGCATTTTGTCAGCCAATATATATTGTTCACGTTTATAACGCTCCGTCACACAGCGTCTGACCGCCTCTTCCGACAGCTCGCCGTGATAGCCGTACGCAGTGTCAAAATATGAAAATCCGCTGCTTAAAAAATGATCCGCCATTCGGCACACCTGATCGTAGTCAATGCTTTTTGTATCATCCGGGTCGGTCAGCGGCAGTCTCATTGTCCCAAAACCCAACTTTTTCATCTTAATGCCTCCGTTATATAAATTACAAATAATTTACAAAAACATTATACAACAAAATATCAGTGTTTTCAAGCCCCTGTATCTTCAAAACATACGCCTTAAAAGCTGCAATAATGTTATGCTTCGTCTATACCCTGTTGTGCAAACGACCCTATTGCAACTTAAAGTCATATATGGTATAATATAACTAAATTATGACGAATACACGACAGTACAAAAAATTGATGCGGGAGTATGTTAAAATGAAAAATGACAACTATAAAGCTCCGGATAAAATTAAGGTCAGGGGCGGACGCGTACACAATTTAAAAAACATCGACATTGATATACCGCTTAACAAGATCGTAGCAATCGCGGGTGTTTCGGGTTCGGGCAAATCTTCCTTGGCGCTCGGTATTTTATATGCGGAAGGCTCAAGGCGTTATTTGGAGTCTTTGTCGACATACACGCGCAGAAGAATGACGCAGGCAGAAAAGGCGCAGGTGGATGAAGTCTTATATGTACCGGCTGCACTGGCGCTTCGTCAGCGTCCGGGCGTACCCGGAATTCGCAGCACATTCGGAACAGGGACGGAGCTTTTAAACAGTCTGCGTTTAATGTTTTCCCGACTGGCTTCGCATCGCTGTCCTAACGGTCATTATGCGGCGCCCTCTCTTAACGTGGCTGCCGGCACAGAACTCATCTGTCCCGAATGTGGCGTACACTTTTTCGCGCCCGGCGCAGAGGAACTTGCGTTTAACAGTCAGGGTGCGTGCAAACGTTGCGACGGAACAGGAATTGTCCGAATTGTGGACGAATCGACATTGGTGCCGGATGAGTCACTGACTATTGACGAAGGCGCGGTCGCGCCGTGGCAAACCCTGATGTGGTCGCTGATGAAGGATATTGCCCGCGAGATGGGGGTCCGCACCAATGTGCCGTTTCGGGAACTGACCGAGAAAGAACGCGACATAGTTTTCCATGGACCCGCAGTCAAGAAGAATATCATCTATCAGAACAAAACCAGCGGAGCCGCCGGAGATATGAATTTCACGTATTTTAATGCCACCTACACCGTAGAAAACGCATTATCTAAGGTCAAAGATGAAAAGGGTATGAAAAGAGTTGAAAAATTTTTGCGGCAGGATGTATGTCCGGACTGCGGAGGCACAAGACTCAGCAGTAACGCGCGGGCGCCGAGACTTAGGGGAATTTCGCTTGCCGAAGTCTGCACAATGACGCTCTCCGACCTTGTGAATTGGGTTGCAGGTGTTCCCGCTTCACTTCCCGAAGAG
>CANQKP010000064.1 GCA_947624495.1 uncultured Monoglobus sp.
CCCCATGGCGGTCTCGGCATCGGACTTGAGCGTCTTGCCATGAAGCTGCTGGGTGTTGACAACATCAGAACGGTTACCGCGTTTCCGAGAGATATTGGACGCATAAGACCATAAATATACAATTAAGGCGCACTTCGGTGCGCCTTAATTGTTAAAAAATTACTTGATATATTCATTGATATGTTGTATAATATATTCAGTATCGAATTTTTTAGTTCAAGGAGACAGATATATGAAAATACTGTTTATGGGAACGCCCGATTTTGCGGTTCCGAGTCTTAAGGCTTTAGCTGAAAGCGGCGATACCGTCGTCGGCGTTGTTTCGCAGCCGGACAGACCAAAGGGAAGGGGACACAAGGTCCAGCCCACACCGGTAAAGATCATCGCTCAGGAATACGGTATTCCTGTCTTTCAGCCCGTCACGCTGAAAAACAACAGTTTTCTTGACAAATTAAACGAGCTTGATCCGGATATAATTATAGTAGCGGCGTACGGTCAGCTGCTTCCGGGTTATGTGCTTGATTACCCCAAATATGGATGCGTTAACGTTCACGGCTCGCTGCTGCCCAAATACCGCGGTGCCGCACCCGTCCAGCAATGCATTATAAACGGCGACAAGACCACCGGTATTACCACAATGTATATGGACAGAACGCTTGACACCGGCGATATGATTTTAAGAGCCGAAGTTGAGATAGGCGATGACGAAACTGCCGGTGAACTGTTTGACAGGCTCGCCGAGCTTGGCGGAGAGCTGATTATTAAGACGCTCGACCGGATAAAATCCGGAACCGCTCCGAGGGTGAAGCAGGACGACGATTTATCGAGTTACGCCCCGATGCTTAAAAAGGATACCGGTCATATTGATTGGTCAAGATCCGCAGAGGAGATACTCAATCTTATACGAGGCACAAACCCGTGGCCGCTCGCATACTCGGAATATAGGGGCGAGACCATGAAAATCTACCGCGCGGCTTACGGAAGAAAGACCGACACAGAGGCGCCGGGCAGCATTATCGGGATCACCGGCAAAAAGCTTGAGGTATCCTGCGGCGACGGTAATTCGATTTTGATTGACGAAATACAGTTTAAAGGCGGCAAGAGGATGAATGTCGCGAGCTATATAAACGGTCACACCATTAAGATAGGTGAAACGCTTAAATAAAATTTACAGGAGTTGATTATATGTATTTTGGATTATTTGATCCGACAGTTATACTGATAATACCCGCAATCATATTCGCAATGTGGGCTCAGGGAAAGGTACAGAATACCTTTAACAAGTATTCAAAGATTATGAACGCCCGCGGCATGACAGGAGCCGAGGCGGCAAGACTTATACTTGACAGAAACGGACTTAGGAACGTTAGAATTCAGCATATATCCGGCAGTCTGACTGATAATTTTGATCCGCGCACAAATGTTGTAAGTCTTTCGGACGCGACTTATGCGAGCAACAGCATTGGTGCTATAGGTGTTGCCGCTCACGAGTGCGGACACGCGGTGCAGTATGCCACAGGCTACACGCCCATCAGGGTCAGAAACGGGATATATCCTGTTGTGAATTTTTGCAGCAAGCTGTCGATGCCCATAATCCTTATCGGGTTTATACTGACCGCTTTTGGCGGTATTGCCCCGCTGATTATTGATTTTGGAATACTTTTGTACTGCGCCACGGTTCTGTTCCAGCTCGTGACGCTGCCGGTTGAGTTTAACGCCAGCAACCGCGCGCTTAAGACGCTTGAATCTTACAATATGCTGACTGGAAACGAGCTTGACGGTGCGAAAAAGGTTTTGTCCGCCGCGGCAATGACATATGTTGCGGCAGCGTTCTCGGCAATAATGACATTGCTCAGACTAATTCTGATTTCACGCAACAGCAGAAGAGATTAATATGAAAATGAGTGCGAGAGAAGCCGCGCTGAACGCTCTGTTGAGGGTCGATAAGGACAAGGCGTATATAAACGCAGTAATGACGGATATATGCGACAGCTCAGAGCTTAATGGTCTTGACCGGTCATTTGCCTATGAGCTTGCGTTTGGATGCGTTAAGAATATAACACTGCTTGATTATATAATTTCGCAGTTTTCCAAAACCAAGATCCGCAAAATGTCCGCTCCGGTCAAATGCATATTGGAGCTGGGCGCATACCAGATTTTGTATACCGACAAAGTTCCGAATTCTGCCGCCTGCAACGAAAGCGTGAAACTCGCGAAAAAGTATGCGGGACGGTCAGCCGGATTTGTGAACGGAGTGCTGCGCGGCTTGTGCCGCGGTATTGATAACATAAAGCTGCCGGATAAAGACGGCGGTGATTTGTGCAAATATTTTTCGGTTATGTATTCGTTTCCGCGCTGGATTGTCAAACGTATTTATGATGATTACGGAGCCGAATTCTGCGAAGTTGTCCTAAAGTGCGCAAACGAGACACACAAGCCTTATATAAGAATAAACCGGCTTTATAATTATCCGCATGAAGAAATTATATCAGCGCTTCAAAATGACGGGATTGACGCGACGGAAACAAAGGATGTCCCGAACTGCTATATTGTAAACGGGAGACTTGACATAAACAAATCGGATACATATAAAAACGGATTATTTTCCGTGCAGAACAAAAGTTCGCAAATCGCGTCAATTTTGACAGACCCTGAGCCGGGCGAGTTTATAATCGATATGTGCGCCGCTCCCGGAGGAAAGACCACGCACCTTGCCGAGCTTATGGATAACCGCGGGGAAATATTGGCATTTGACGTTTATGACCATAAGATCAGGCTGATTGAGAATGCCGCCGAAAGACTCGGCATAAACATAATTAGGGCAGAAAAACATGACGCCCTGATCAAACGTCCTGAGCTTTGCGGAAAAGCTGACCGGGTCCTTGTTGATGCGCCATGCTCCGGACTTGGTGTTATGCACACAAAGCCTGACATAAAATGGCACAGACAAGAAGAGGATGTAAACCGCCTTATGTATATACAGAGCAAAATTTTGGATAATGCGGCGGAGTATGTTAAACCGGGCGGTTATTTGACATACAGCACCTGCACAATACTTAAAGATGAGAACGAAAGACAGATAGAACGTTTCATGAACAGGAACGGTGGATTTAAGCTTATTTGCGAGAAAAAGCTGTTTACCCATACAGACGGCGGCAGCGGGTTTTATATTGCAAAGCTGAAGAAGCTGAAGGAATTTAAAAATGAGCAAGATTAATCTTAAGGATTTCTCCTATGACGAGCTTGAAGATTACATAGTTTCAATCGGAGAACCTCGGTTCAGAGCGGGTCAGATATACAAGTGGCTATACTCAAAGGTCTCTGATTTTGATGAGATGACAAATATATCCAAAGCTTTGCGGGAAAAGCTGCGTGAAAATTGTATAATTAACAGTATGATTATTCAAAAAAGATTTGTCTCAGGTCTTGACGGAACACGCAGATATTTGTTAAAATTAGACGATGGGAATTTTATCGAGTCGGTTTTGATGAAATATCATCACGGATATTCGATTTGCGTATCTTCCCAGGTGGGCTGCGCCATGGGATGCCGCTTCTGCGCCTCGACGATAAACGGCAAGGTGCGCAATTTGACTCCCGGTGAGATTATTGACCAGGTAATAACCGTTGAGAGAGACCTTGGCGAGAGGATATCAAACATTGTAATGATGGGAGTCGGAGAGCCTCTTGATAATTTTGATAATGTCGTGGCGTTCATTAAAAATGTAAACGACCCAAGAGGGCTTAATATCGGTCAGAGGCACATAACCGTTTCGACCTGCGGCATTGTGGACAGGATATATGAGCTGGCTGATATGAAGCTTCAGATAACGCTGGCGGTTTCCCTTCACGCCTCTGATGATGAAGCGAGAAGCAAAATCATGCCGGTAAATAGGAAATACGGCATATCAAAGCTGCTTGATGCGTGCAGGTATTACACAGACAAGACAGGTCGGCGCCTGACATTTGAATACACACTGATAAAAGGCGTCAATGACAGCGAACGCGAGTCCGAAGATTTGGCAAAACTGCTTAGGGGTATGCTGTGCCATGTCAATCTTATCCCCGTCAACAATGTTGACGGGACCGGATTTGCACCGTCGGGCGATAAGAGTGTTAAGACTTTTTTAAACATATTGAACTTAAACGGAATTTCCGCAACAGTGCGGCGGGAAATGGGAAGCGACATTTCGGCTGCCTGCGGACAATTGCGTTCACAGTTGTAAGGAGTTGGTTAAATGAAATTTGACGTTTACGGAATTACTGATACCGGCTGCGTCAGGGAGCTTAATGAAGACAGCTACGTTATCAAGGGCTTCACGAACGGAAAAGAACCGGGTTTTTGCGTTGTGGCTGACGGAATGGGCGGTCATAATGCGGGAGAGGTCGCGAGCAGGCTTGCCGTTGATTTTATAACCGAGTCTTTGAGCGATATTCTTATCGGGGATGGCTCCGCGGATATTCCGAAGCGTATTAATGACGCGCTTAACAATGCCAATGAGAGTATCTACAAAATGTCCTGCGAGGACAGCAGCCGCAGCGGAATGGGAACAACCGCTGTTATATGTGCCTTTTCCGGAGGCGAGGGATATATTGCGAACATAGGCGACAGCCGGGCATACGCTTGCAGGCTTAACGAAATATATCAGATAACCGTTGACCACTCGGTGGTTGAGGAAATGGTTGCAAGCGGCTCTATAACAAAGGAAGAGGCGAGGATGCATCCGCAAAAGAACATAATTACCCGCGCCGTAGGCAGCGAGATCACAACCAAGGCCGATATATTTGAATACGAATATAAACCGGGAGACAGCATAATCATGTGCAGCGACGGGCTTTCAGGCATGATCGATGATAATGTTATTTTAAAAACCGTGCAGGAATATGACAATTCAAAAACCATAGCTGAAAAACTTTGCGGTTTTGCAAAAGAAAACGGAGGTTTGGATAACATAACCGTTATCGTTATACGAATTGTTGAGGAGGAAAACATCATATGAATATGATTGGTAAAGTGATAGACGGAAGATATGAAATACTTGAGGAAGTCGGCAAAGGCGGTATGGCACGGGTTTATAAATCCCGCGACAAATCGCTTAACAGATATGTCGCCGTTAAGGTCCTTAAGGAGGATTATAAGGATGACAAAGAGTTTGTGCGCCGCTTCAATACCGAGGCGCAGGCTGCCGCGAGTCTTTCAAATCCGCATATAGTGTCGATTTATGACGTTGGCTGCGAGGACGGTATGTACTATATAGTTATGGAATATATAGAAGGCGAGACGCTCAAGTCCTATATCGATCGTGTCGGCGTTATCTCATGGCGCAAGGCTGCCGAGTTTTCTCTTCAAATCTGTGAGGGAATTGAGGAGGCTCACAATAACTCGGTTATACATCGGGATATAAAGCCTCAAAATATAATAATGACAGCGGACGGCGTGCTTAAGATAACCGATTTCGGCATTGCGCGCGCCGCTACACAGGCGACCATGACAATGGCGAGCAACAACACGATAGGCACCGCGCATTATCTTTCGCCTGAACAGGCAAGGGGCGGTTATACTGACGAAAGAACAGACATTTACTCTATGGGCGTGGTTATGTATGAAATGCTGACCGGCGTTCTACCGTTTGATGACAACAGCGCGGTCGCTATAGCTCTTAAGCACATCCAGGAGACCGCAACGCCTATAACGGAAATCAATCCCGATGTCCCTAAGCCTCTTGAGCGCGTAGTCATGAAAGCTATGACCAAGGAGCAAAACAGCAGATATTCATCAATCACGGATATGATCAGCGACATTAATAAAGTATTGATAGATCCCGACCTTGAGATCTTCGGTAAAAGAAAGATCAATTCTCCGAGCGAGGCAGACAGCATTACAAGCACAGTCAAGCTACCCAAGTATACAGACAGTGATGACTTTGAAAAGCGTATGCCGTCTCTTGATCTTGACAATGATGATATGGACACGCAGTATGACGCTATGGCAAAGCTTAATGAGAAACGTGCAAGACGGATAAAGAAAAAGAAAGAGAGAAAGGTTGCTTTTGTTGCATTTCTTTCCGCACTTGCCGTGCTTGCCGCAGGCTTTGCGGCGGCATTCGCGTTCACAAACGGATTTGGAATATTCGGCACCGTGTCAGACTCGATCTCTATTCCGAGCGTTCTCGGCATGACGCTTTCGGATGCTCAGTCAGCTTACGGCAAGAGCTTCAGCATAATTGAGCAGAGCAAAACCGAGAGTACTCAGCCGATAGGAACTATCCTCCAGCAGTCTCCCGAAGGTGGAACAGTTACAGCTAATCGTGATGATATTATTATCCGGGTAATAACCAGCTCAGGCAGCAATACCGTTACATTAAAGGACTATTCCGGCATGAGTTACGACGAGGCAAAAACCGACCTTGAACTGCTTGGTCTGTCATGTGTTAAAATCGAAAAACCGAACCAGGATGTCAAAGAAAACACTGTATTTGAGCAGACGCCTGCGGCGGGCAGCGCTGTAACATCCGGCGATATGGTCACTCTGACAGTCAGTGTAAAGCCTCAGTCAACATCGGAACCCAGCGCCTCTCCTAAAACAGAGAGTAAAAACGAGTCAAGCGGCGGAGGCAATCAAAACACTTCGGCTGAAAGCAAACCGAGCAATAACGACACCGAGACCGAGAGCGGAGGAGGAAGCAGTTCGTCGAATTCTTCAACCTCATCAGGTTCTTCTGGCTCATCAGGGTCAACAACAAATTCATCCGATACATCATCAAGCGGCGGTTCGGGGTCATCATCCTCATCCGGCAGTTCTGACTCGGACGACAGCGGAAGCGGCTCCGGCTCGGATGACAGCTCTTCATCCGAATCAAGCGGCTCATCGGAGTCCTCCGGAGGCGTGGATACAGCCGAAGGCTTAGAGGATTAATATGCCGAACAAATCGATACAAGGCAGAATTATAAAAGGAGTCGGAGGGTTTTATTACATCAAGCCCTCCGGCTCTGATGAAATTTTCGAGTGCAGAGCGAGGGGCAGATTTCGCCGCGAGGGACTCACTCCGCTTGTTGGCGATATCGTGAATTGTGAAATTGACGGCGCCTCCGGAAGCGGAATGATCGTGGGGATCATGCCGCGCATTAATTCGCTGATAAGACCTCCGGTCGCCAATGTGACAAAAATCGCGGTTGTGTTTTCGGTGAAAAATCCAAAGCCAAATCTATATACTGTAGACAAGCTTATAACAGCGGCAATGTATGCCAAAATAAAGCCGATAATTTGCATCAACAAGACAGATTTGTGCGATTGCGAAGAACTGTACCGCATATATTCCGAAGCCGGATTTGACACACTCTGCCTGAGTGCCGCTACAGGCGAAAACACGGACACATTGAAAAAAATGCTTGAAGGCGAGCTTACGGTGTTTGCAGGCAACTCCGGTGTCGGAAAATCCAGTCTGCTTAACTGTATACTAAAAAATGCTGAGCTTGAAACGGGTGAAGTCAGCGGCAGAGTCGAGAGAGGAAGGCACACGACCCGTCATTCGGAGCTTATGCCTCTTGATGATATGAGCGGATATATAATCGACACACCGGGTTTCAGCTCGTTTTCCGTATCTGATATGGATGAAAAAGCGTTGTGCGGTCTATTCCCTGAATTCGCGCCGTATATTGACGGCTGTGCGTTCGGCGACTGCAGCCATACTGTGGAAAAGGGATGCTTGGTGTTACAGGCTTTAAATGACGGAAAAATCAGCAAAACACGTCATGACAGTTATATTGCGCAATACAAAGAGTTACTTGACAACAAATCATACTGAAAAACATACAACAAGCAGTGGAGGAAAAACAGAATGACGGACATTATTATTTCACCGTCGATCTTAGCGGCGGATCCCGCTAATCTTGAGCGTGACGTTCGCAAAGTTGAAGAGGCGGGAGCCGACTATTTGCATATCGACATCATGGACGGACACTTCGTCCCCAATTTAAGCTATTCATCATCGGTCATACGCGCGCTTCGGGATAAGTCAAAGCTGGTGTTTGATGTTCACCTTATGCTGACTGATCCGGATGATTTTATTGACGATTTTGCCGACGCGGGAGCTGATATAATTACCGTTCATCAGGAGGCGGCAAAAGATCTTACAAAGACGCTTAAGCATATCAAAAGCCTGGGCAAAAAGGTTGGCGTTAGCATAAAACCCGAAACCTCTGTGGACGTTATAGTCGATGTGCTTGAAATGGTGGACCAGGTTCTGCTTATGACTGTTGAGCCGGGATTCGGCGGTCAAAGTTATATACATACGGTTGACAAAAAAATCGCGCAGCTTAAGAGCATTATTGACCGGAAAAATCTGAATGTAGATATCGAAGTCGACGGCGGTGTTACAGCCGAAAACGTAGAAATTCCAATAAAGGCGGGAGCGAACGTTATTGTGTCCGGCTCTGCCATATTCAATTCCGAGGATTACAAAAAGACAATAGACAGTATGCGCGAACACGGCAGAACGGGGGTAACGCTGCGTGAGAGCGATAATATTTAGCGGCGGAATTATTTCCGACTATGCATTTCTTAATGATTTCGATTTCGGCAATTCGCTGATAATATGCGCTGACAACGGTTACAACCACGCAAAACGTATCGGAATTGTACCGGATATCTTTCTTGGGGATAACGATTCTTATGCCAATGAAATTCCGACCGGATTGGATTTTAAGCTCTATCCTCCCGAAAAGGATAAGACCGACACAAATATCGCAATAGACTATGCGATTGAGCACGGCGCGGACGAGATTATATTGCTGGGCGGCACCGGAGGACGGCTCGATCAGGAGTTTACGCATTTTTGCCTTATGAAATATGCGCTGTGCCGCGGCTGCCAGCTTGTAATGATCGATGAAACAAACATAATTTGGATGGAAAACAAACCGTTTTCTTTGAATAAAAACAAATATAAATACGTCTCATTCTTTCCTTACGGAGGGGATGTAGAGAATTTTTCCGTTAAAGGACTTAAATACGAGACCGAGGGGATGACTTTGTCGCCCGGACTTGTTCAGGCTTCAAGCAATGAATTCACAGATAACGAAACTGCACACATATCGTTTGATTTCGGCACGGTTCTTGTAATGCTGTGTTCCGACAAACCGCAAAAACACGAAAGGTTTTAGATTATGAAAACATTAAAACATCCCGTTTTAATTTTTGTACTCATAGCAGCGGCGCTGCTGTCCGGATGTTCCAAAAATCAGGACGAGCCTGCCGCAAAGACTTATTCGCCCAATATTTCGTTTGGCGATGTTTTTGCAGAGTTTTCAGAGATCCGTCAGGTCACTGAGGGTTTGCTTGCCTCTCAGCCCAACATTGACAGCACATGGTGGCAGAGATTTGACAGTATTTCAAACAATGTGATAGCTGTGAACGCCGCTAACTTAAGTGTATCCGGTACGGAAATGACTGAGACCGATGCGTCATTAAATCAAGTTCTTATTAATGTTCTGAGCGATTACCAAAGCGCGTTTGATATGATGAACGCCGCCCGCGGAAGCACGGACGGCGAGATAATGCAGTATGCGTACAACGATTTTTCTGCGAAAGTGAGTAAGGCAAATAACCGCTGGGACGCTGCGCTTGAAGCGGCCGCCTCACAGCAGGGCGAATAGCTAAAATTTATATTCCATTATATAATCATCCATAACATAACCGTGACCAATATCGGTCACAGCCGTTGCAGCAGTCGTAAATCCTAAAGCCTTGTATGTGCTTATTGCCTTTTCGTTATGTTTGTTTACCGTAAGATAGCAGAAATCGTATATGCCGCCAAAGTCCGACTTGACACGCTCAAAAAGGCGGGTTGCCATTCCATGACGCTGATGCTTGGGCATTACGTAAATTTTGCTTACAAAGAGTCTGTCAGGCTCTTTTTTTACGCCGCAGAACCCCGCGGTCTCATTATCCTTAAATAATATATAATACACATAACCGTTATTTTCAATATCATTTTTGATAACCTGCGGGCTTTGATACTTTTCAAGCATATAATCAACCTGTCCGTCGGGCAGAAGAGGATCGTACGTGTCATGCCATGTTATCCGCGCGCACCGCGCCACTTCGTTAATTTCATCATCATTTTCAACAATTTTAATTATCTCACTCATGAATATACTCCTTTTGATCAACTAAATTTCCGTTCTTGATTTTAAAGCCCTGCCAAGTGTTATCTCATCGGCAAACTCAAGCTCACCGCCGACCGGCACGCCATGGGCGATTTTTGTGATCTTAACGCCAAACGGCTTAAGCAGCTTTGAGATATACATAGCAGTGGCTTCTCCCTCAAGATTGGGATTTGTTGCCATAATTACCTCACTGACGCCGCCCTCGGCTACACGCTGTACAAGTTCTTTGATTTTTATATCGTCCGGCGAAACGTTGTCCATAGGCGAGATAGCGCCGTGCAGAACATGGTAAACCCCCTTGAACTCGTTGGTGCGCTCCATCTGCATAACGTCGCGCGGACTTTCCATAACGCAGATAACGCTTTTGTCACGGTTTGGCGACGAGCAAATATTGCATACATCTGATGCCGCAAGGTTCTGACAGACCGAGCAATACCTGATCTCGCGCTTTGCATTTATAATCGCGTTTGCCAGCTTGTCCGATTTTTCCTTCGGCAGATTTATAACATAAAAAGCCAGCCTCTGCGCGGTTTTTATGCCGATCCCCGGCAGCTTGTTAAATTCCTCGATCAAATCCCTCAGCGGGGCTGCATATTGCTCCATTTATTTCACTCCTCATATTTTGCAATATTATTCTATAAAATTCTGAGCTTATCCTTAAGCCCTGAAAAACGGCTCTGGACATTGTCATTTTTCACATAGAAATTCATGACATCTTCAAGTCCCACAAGCACAACCAGAGATTTGGCGCGTGTTATTGCCGTGTAAAGCAAATTCCTTGTCATAAGTAATCTGTGAGCCGAAAACATCGGCATTACCACAACATCAAACTCGCTGCCTTGGCTTTTGTGGACGGTCATGGCGTATGCAAGCTCTATTTCATCAAGAAGCATGAAATCATAATCAACATATTTGTCGTCATACAGGACCGTCAGCCTGCTGTCACGCAAATCAATGTCGGTTATAAATCCGCAGTCGCCGTTAAAAACTCCCATACCCTTTTCATCGCCGCGACGCCATTTAAGCTGATAATTATTTTTGGTCTGCATAACTTTGTCGCCTACCCTGAATATGCAGCGTCTTGTGATATGCTCGATTTTTTGGGGCGAAGGAGGATTAAGACAGCTTTGCAGCACTGTGTTAAGGCTTGTGACGCCGAACGACGTCTTTCTTGTGGGAGTAAGCACCTGAATTTGTGACATACTGTCATACCCGTAAAATTCGGGCAGGCGGCGCAGGCACAAATCAGC
>CANQKP010000065.1 GCA_947624495.1 uncultured Monoglobus sp.
GTCGTGGGTATATGCTCGTCCGGCTATACAGGCGTCGGGATTGAAGGGCTGAGCTTTGCTATTCCGGTGTCGGACGTAAATTATGCGTTGGAACATTTCAGGACTTACGGCAGGATAAACCGCCCAAGCTTCGGTGCGGAGTTTGAGGAGAGCCTTGCGGCAAAATACGGACTGCCGGGCGGCGGAGGCTTGACGTTCCGCGATGTATCGCCGGGCGGTGCGGCGGTATACGCGGATGATGCCGCCGCAGAGGCTCCCGGAATTGAGGACATTATCGACAGCATAATTCCCGAAACCGACCTGCTGCCGACCGTGACTCCCCGACCTGAAAAAACTGAAACAAAAATAACGATTTCGTTCAGAATAGGGGAAAGTACCCTGAAAATTAACGGCAAAGATGTTACCGTCACAACTCCGTTTGAGGAAAACGGAACCACACTCGTGCCGCTCAGGGTCATAACCGAGGCGTTCGGCGCGGCTGTAGATTGGAGCGACGCGGATCAGAGCGTGACCCTGGCTTGCGATGGCAATATCATAAAATTAAGGATCGACAGCACCGATGTGCAGATCAACGGTGAAAAGGCAATTCTTCCCATGGCTCCGAGACTGGTAAACGACACAACAATGGTTCCGCTCAGATTTATTTCCGAAAACTTCGGCGCGGATGTGTCCTATGACGAAAAGACCGAGTCTGTTCTGGTGGAAAAGACTGTGGTCGAGGATTTGGCTGTTGACGATTATTCATCGATCCTGCACAATTCCGATAAGGAGTTTGTGGGCGACAGCTATTATGGCTGGAAGATGAAATCGTTAAAGGAACTCAGCGTGGCGTCAAGAAGCTTTGACGGGCGTACCACAGTCTTTACGGGGCAGGGAGAGTCGGCGCTTATCATATCTGTTGAAAGTATCGGAGATATGGACAAGGACATGATTTTTTCAGCGGCGAAAAAGGCGGCTGACGGCATCACTGTATCAAGGCAGGATGAGAGCAAGGATATTAACGGGAACGACTGCCTGACCATAGAGGGCAAAACCTCAAATTCAAAAATGCTGATAAAGGCGGTTATTGACGGTGAAACCTTGTTCACGCTTTATGCCGCGGGCGAGACAGATAACGGAGCCGATGAAGTGCTGACAGCCGCCAGAACTTTTACAGCCGGAGCGCATAATTTTTCGGATGCGCTTGATCTCTCCGATGTTAAAGATAATAAAAGAGTGTATGAAAACAAAAAGCTGAATTTCAGTATTGAGCTTCCGGCGGATTGGCGCGAGGTTTCGGACAGAAATATCGAAAACAGGGTCGAATTTACAAATGCGTCCTTATCCGATGAGTCGTATTCCCGTATCAGTGTGGGAGTTCAGTCCAAAAACAACATGAAGTCCGCCGAAAAATGGGCGCAGCGTGATTTTGAGCGCAATAAGTCGGCTTTCAATCCCGACTGTGCCGAGTTCAGCGACGGTCTTATTGATGACAGTTTTGCCGGAAATCCGGCGAAGTATTATACGTATAAGCTGACCTATACCTACGATAACAGTGCGGCTGAAATGAAGGACGTATTTTTTGAAAAGGGTGAATATGTATATAACTTTTCGTTCTATAGCCGCGGCGATGATGGCGCCGGTCTGAGCATGGCGGAGAGCAGTGTAACAGTAGGCGGTATCGATTATTCCGAAGTGGGCGATCTCCTGCTCGTTGATGAGGAGGGAAGCAAGAAATACAACGGCTTAAACGGTGTTTCGTTCACAGCTCCTGATTATTGGACGGCAGTTTACAGTGACGGATATACAATGGTTTCAAACGGGGCAATGACTGTTTCTGCGGCTGTGGTCGATGAGACACTGGCAAAATACGCGTCCGAAAACCTGTATGACGCTTACGGCAGTCAGTTAAAGAGCTTTAAAAAATTAAACGCACCGATGTATATGGGGATTGGCGGAAAAACGGGATATTATTTTGCGTTTACCTATAAAGACAGCCGCAGCCGGCTGTATGCGCGCGAAGTGTTTGCGTATGATGACGGGGACTCCTGCGTTGTTTTTGAAAACGACGTCATGTTTGAAAACATGGGAGAAATGTCGAAAAAGACATTCGAGACGGCAATCGCTTCAGCAGAGACGAATTAGACTGAGCTGTTTATTTTTTGCAATAACAATTCGAGTATTGTTTGATTGACTTTTTATATAATTGTGATATAATAATATAAAGGATGTGGTTTCGTGGTCAATTATGAAATAACTGCTATCAAAGACAAAATTTGTGCGAGCGTTGCGCCGAAACGAATTTATTTGTTCGGCTCATTTGCCACGGACAATTATACTGATAACAGTGACTATGATTTTTATGTTGTTGTTCCCGATGACGCGGGTGATAAAATTGAACTGTCTCAAAAAGCGTATAAATCTCTGCGCGGAATAAGAAAACGTCCGGTTGATATTGTGGTCGGTTACGAATCCGTTTTTGACAGACGTTCAAATCAGAACACTCTTGAAAAAGAGGTAAAGCAGGAAGGGATTTTGCTTTATGAAAAATAGGGATTTGATCAGAGAATGGGAAAACTTTGCCGAAATGGATTATAATACAGCAAGATATTTATATGACAATATGAGACCACTGCCTCTTGAAATAATATGTTATCATTGCCAGCAGGCGATTGAAAAACTGCTTAAAGGAGCGTTGTTGGCAAAAGGCGCAGGTTTGCAAAAAACTCATGATCTGGGTCTGCTTGCGGAGCAATTACAGGAGTTTGTTAATGTTACGGAGGATTATATCGAAATGTGCGACAATCTTACTCCTTATGGCGTCAAAATTCGATATCCACAGGAGTTGCTCATAGAAGAACATCATGCCGCAAAAGCTCTTGAAGAAACCGAAATACTTTACAAATGGCTTAAAAACATTATAGAAAAGCCTGATTAAATCCTGCGGAGCCATCCCATAACATACAATTACAAAAATAAAATTATTTCACCGGTTTGGGGCTGAGTCATATTATAATCCGGGAGGTAATAATATGACTAAAAAATATAGATCCTGCTCCGCTGCAAGGGCAGAAATAAGAGGAAGCGGAACTTATCCCGACATACGCGGAACAGTGACGTTTAGGCAGATGTTAAACGGCGTTCTGGTTACTGCAAAAATATTTGGTCTGCCGTATGAAAACGAATGCGGATCGGGTATATTTGCGTTTCATATCCATAACGGAACAAGCTGCACGGGTGACGCGGAGGGCCCGTTCTCAGATGCGGGCACCCATTATAATCCCGGAGAAACATCACATCCATACCACGCCGGCGACCTGCCGCCGCTGTTTGGCAATCGCGGATACGCGTATATGTCGGTGCTGACCGACCGGTTCACGGTAAAAGAAATCATCGGAAGGGTGATCATCATACACAGCGAGCCGGACGATTTTAAAACGCAGCCATCCGGAAATTCGGGGGACAAAATAGCCTGCGGAAAAATTTGCGGATAAGCGCGTACTAACCGCCTCTCCGAACGGAGAGGCTTTTTTTTATGTTTTTTGAAAAAAGGTCTTGACAAAACACGCGAAATGGTTTAAAATGTAAAAACTGTAAAGCATAAGCACTTTACCGCGCGGCGTTTACGGACGTTGAATGACGGGGCTTTGTCACTTATTGAATAATAGAGGTAAAACATATGGAAAAAAACGTGAAGATTTCACTTTTGTTTGATTTTTACAGAAATCTGCTGACCGAGCGGCAGGCTGAGAGTATTGACCTCTATTATAACGAGGATCTGTCTCTTTCCGAGATCGGCGAGCATATGGATATCACCCGTCAGGGTGTGCGCGACAACATTAAGCGCGCCGAAAATACATTGCTTGAGGCGGAGGAGCGTCTTGGTCTTGCGGCAAGATTTCTCAGCATAAAGACCGATCTTGAGCGCATTGACGATATTATACGGGAAATTGAGGCTTCGCCCGAAAATAAGGACTTGTCCGACGGCATGAAGCACAAGATAAACGATATACTTATGATTATACAGGAAATCAACGGACTTAACGAATAGATTACGAGGTGTGCATATGGCATTTGAAAGCTTATCCGAAAAGCTGCAAAACACTTTTAAAAAGCTGCGCGGCAAAGGCAAGGTATCCGAAAAGGATTTGAAAGCCGCCATGCGCGAGGTAAAGCTGGCTCTGCTTGAGGCGGACGTTAACTTCAAGGTGGTAAAGAGCTTTGTGAAGGACGTTACCGAGCGGGCAAGCGGTGCTGAGGTCATGGAGTCTTTGACGCCGGCGCAGCAGGTTATTAAAATCGTAAACGAGGAGCTTATCCGGCTCATGGGCGGCGAGGCGGAAAAGCTGAATATTTCGCCAAAGCCTCCGACAGTCATTATGATGGCAGGACTTCAGGGTGCAGGTAAGACCACGACCGCGGCAAAACTGGGCGGTATGCTCAAGAAGCAGGGCAAGCGTCCGCTGCTTTGTGCCTGTGATGTCTATAGACCGGCGGCGGTCAAGCAGCTTCAGGTCGTGGGCGGTCAGCTTGATCTTCCGGTTTATGCCGAGGAGGGCGTGACCGACGCGGTCGGCATCGCCTGCCGCGGTCTGGAACACGCCAGGAGCCATTCGAACGATGTGCTTATTATAGACACAGCGGGTCGTTTGCATATTGATGAGGAGCTTATGGACGAGCTTAAGGAGATCGAGGCAAAGGTCGAGCCGACCGAAATACTCTTGGTGGTTGACGCCATGACCGGACAGGACGCGGTCAATGTTGCCGACAAGTTCAACAGCGAGCTTGAGATCTCCGGCGTGGTGCTGACCAAGCTGGACGGCGACACTCGCGGCGGCGCCGCTTTGTCGGTGCGTTCGGTTACCGGAAAGCCGATCAAGTTCTGCGGCATGGGCGAAAAGCTGACCGATTTGGAACAGTTCCATCCCGACCGTATGGCGTCCCGTATTCTAGGCATGGGCGATATGCTCAGCCTGATTGAAAAGGCGGAGCAGGCTCTTGATATGAAAAAGGCGGAGGAGCTTGAAAAAAAGCTCAGGACCCAGCGTTTCACCTTTACAGACTTCCTCGACCAGATGGAGCAGATGAAAAATATGGGTCCGATACAGAATGTGCTGGGCATGATACCGGGTATCAACGCCAAAGCTCTCAAGAACGCCCAGGTCGATGAGAAGAAGATGTCACATATAGAGGCTATTATAAAGTCGATGACCGCAGGGGAACGAGAGCTTAAGGATAAGCTTACCCCGTCGCGCAAGGAGAGGATCGCAAAAGGCAGCGGAGTCTCTATTGTCGAGGTCAATGCGCTGCTTAAGCAGTTTGATCAGATGCAGCGTATGATGAAGCAGCTTTCGGGCGGCAATATGAATAAAAAGATGAAAAAAATGGGGCGCGGAGGATTTCCGCCCGGAATGTTTATGTAAAACAAATGCGCGTTGTCCGCATAACTGACAGCGCGCCGCTAAAAAAGAAAATAATTAATTAAATATATATTTTTGGAGGATTTAAAGATGGCAGTAAAAATTCGTTTAAAGAGAATGGGAGCAAAGAAGTCTCCGTTTTATCGTGTGGTAGTCGCTGACTCAAGATTTCCGAGAGACGGCAGATTTATTGAGCAGGTCGGAACCTACAACCCTATGGTTGAGCCGGCGGCTGTTGAGTTTGACGCGGAAAAAATACAGAAGTGGATAAAAAACGGCGCACAGCCCACAGACACCGTTAAGAGACTTTTAAAGAACAAGGGCATTATCGGCTAATATTATGCTCTGTCCGGAAGGAGATTAGCTATGAAAGAGCTGCTGACATTTATAGCCAAGTCAATGGTAAGCGAGCCTGACGCCGTAGAGGTCGAGGTTGTCGAAAAGGAGAACCTGACCGTACTTAAGCTCCATGTCGCCGAGGGTGATATGGGCAAGGTGATCGGCAAGCAGGGCAGAATTGCCAAGGCTATCAGAACCGTGATCAAAAGTGCCGGCAACCGCGTGAACAAACGGGTGGTTGTTGACATAATATAGACACGCGCGAATTCAGATGTTCGCGGCGCTGCGCCGCGGATGTCTGAATTTTTATTAATTTTATAGGAGAAATTTTATGGATAATATGCTTGAGATAGGAAAGCTTGTCAATACGCACGGCATCAGGGGCGAAGTGAAAATTCAGCCTTGGTGCGATGATCCGTATGTGTTCGATGAGCTTGAAAGCCTGACGATAGACGGCAGAGAGTATGAGATCGAGCGCAACCGCTTTCACAAAACCTGCCAGATCGTAAAGCTTAAGGGCATTGACGATATAAACGACGCCGAGCTGCTTAAGAACAAAACCGTGTATGTCAGCCGTGACGCCATGCCGCTGCCGGAAGGCAGATATTTTGTCGCCGACATTTTGGACCTTGAGGTGCGCGAGCAAAACGGACGCGTGCTGGGCAGGGTCGGCGATATTATAAAGACCGGCAGCAACGACGTGTACGTGCTTAAGGACACTTTTAACAAAAAGCAGATACTGATACCGGTGATCGACAGCGTTGTTAAAGAAGTGAATATCGGCGGCGGTTATGTGACGGTGGAGCTTATGAAAGGATTAATAGACGAATGAGGTTTGATATACTGACACTTTTTCCGGAAATGTTCGAGGCGGTGCTTGGCGGCAGCATAATCGGCAGAGCTGCGGCAAAAGGCGTCATTGAGCTTAACTATGTGCAGATACGGGATTTCGCCTTTAACAAACACCGCCGTGTGGATCATTATCCCTATGGCGGCGGACAGGGTATGATCATGCAGGCGGAGCCGATATTCAAGGCGTATGAAGATGTGACGAAAGGGCTTGACTGCAAGCCCTTCACCGTGTATATGTCGCCTCAGGGAAAGACGCTGCGCCAGGGTATGGCGAAGCGGATCGCGAAGAAGTATGATCATATTGTGCTGCTTTGCGGTCACTATGAGGGGGTGGACCAGCGCGTGCTGGACGAGATCGTTGACGCCGAGGTGTCGCTTGGTGATTTCGTTCTGACCGGCGGCGAGATCGCTGCCATGGCGTTTGTGGACTGCGTTGCAAGACTACTGCCCGGCGTACTCAAGTCCGAGGAAGCGTTTTCCGAAGAGTCACATTTCGGAGGGCTGCTGGAGTTTCCGCAGTACACCCGCCCGGAAGAATGGCACGGCAGACGTGTGCCGGAGGTCCTGCTCAGCGGACACCATATGAATATCGAGAAGTGGAAGCGCGAACAGGCGATAAGAACCACCTTTTACAAGCGGCGCGGAATGTTGAGCCGCGCAAGCCTCACGGAAGAGGAGCGGGGTCTTGTCAAAAAACTGGAGGAAGATCAATGAAAAAATTTCTATGTTTGATTTTATCTGTTATATGCGTTTGCGCCTTTGCGTCGTTTCCTGTCAGCGCGGTGCAGGAAGCAGAACCGCAGTATGAAAGCGGGAACGACTATGCCATAAGCAATGTTCGGGTCACAGAGAGGACCGTGAGCGTGGATGTGGCAAAGCGTTCGGGAGATAGTGTAAAACTGATTGCCGCAGCGTATTCAGCCGACGAAAGGCTTATAGACGCGGCTTTTGAAGACATTGCCGCCGAGGGAACGTTTGAACTGATGCTTAACACAGACGGCGCGGCGTATGTTTCGGCGTATTTGTGGGATGATCTTTCGGATATAAATCCGGTTTGCGATAAGATGACGGTAAGTCTCGGCAGTGGACCGATTGAGACGGCGGACCCTAACGACAAATCATGGTGGACGGAAAAGTTAGACCGCGGTCTTACCGCCGTCAATACCGGCAGCGGCGTTTATTTAAGCTGGCGGATGCAGAGCGGCGAGGACCCGATATTCGGCACAGCCGAAAATGATACAACATATGACATTTACCGCGACGGCAGTCTTATAGCCGCCGAGGAGAACGCGACAAACTATATCGATAAGCAGGGAAAACCGACGTCGGAGTATAAGGTTGTGATTTCGGGGGCAAGCGCGGACGGCGAGACCGGAGTCAAGCCGTACTCAAACGGAAAGAATTATTTTGACATCCCTCTGGTTAAGCCCGCTTCCGAAACAATAACGGCTCCGAGCGGAAAAACCGTAGGCACCTTTTCGTTTTCTCCGACCGACTGTTCCGCCGGTGATCTTGACGGCGACGGTGAGTATGAAATTGTTGTAAAATGGGTCTCTGCCGAGAGGGACGTCGGTTCGCCGGGCGACTCCGAGTATTCGGGAACAGTGCGCTTTGCGGCGTACAAGCTTAACGGAACAAGGCTTTGGAGCAGGGAAATTGATCTGGGCAGGAACGTGTATTCGAGCGCACACACGGTCCAGTTCCTCGTCTACGATTTCGACCGCGACGGCAAAGCGGAGGTGATGTGCCAAACTTCGCTCGGTTCAAAGGATGCCCTGGGGGCTTATGTTTCGAAAAGCGCGAAGAATGACGCCTCAATATCCGGCTTGACCGATGAGCAGAACAAGGATGTGGATTTTCGGGGCAGAGGCAGGATCATAACAGGAGAAGAGTTCCTAACAGTATTTGACGGCGAAACAGGCGGCGCTCTTGACACGATCGCGCTGCCGACCACCCGCGTGGGAAACGGTTCGTGCTTTGGCGATGCCGACGGAAACCGCTCAAATCGTTTTTTGGCGAGCGTGGCATATCTTGACGGCGTGAGACCATATGCGGTATACTTGCGCGGCTATTACTTCGGGAGAAACGGAAAGCAGCGCACAAGCATTGCGGGAATAAGCTTTGACGGTGAAAAGCTTTCGCCCGTTTATCGGTTCGATACGCTGGAGGGACAGCCGGGTTACTACAGCGGAGCCGAGATATACGTGGGCAACGGCAATCACAACTGCACTGTCGCCGATGTGGACGGAGACGGCAGAGACGAGTTTATCACCGGGGCGCTTTGTATGGAAGTAAACGACCAAAACGAGTTCAAGCCGCGCTGGTGTACATTCATGGAGCATGGCGACGCTCTGCATATTGGCGACTATGATCCGACACACGCGGGGTATGAGCTTTTTACCGTGCATGAGGAGAAAGGACCGAACACTATGAGCGGAAAAGAAGTCGGCATCAATTACGGTATGTCCGTGATAGACGCTGACACGGGCAAAATATTGTTCCATGAAAATGCCGATAAGGACACGGGAAGAGGAATTATGGCGAATATAGGCATGGGCGGATACTATCAGATATGGAGTACGGCAAACAAGCTTAGAATTGCAAACGGCGGTACATCATTTAAAAGCGGCTCAAAGTCCGGTCTTTCGATAAACTTTAGGATTTTCTGGGACGGTGATCTATACGACGAGCTTCTGGACGGAACAGATATAACAAACTGGAACGGAAAGAGCATGAAACAGGTGTTCGAGGCAAGCGGCTGTGTCAAAATAAACGGCACAAAGTCAAATCCGTCGCTTCAGGCGGATCTGTTCGGGGACTGGCGCGAGGAAGTAGTGTATCCGACGAAAAACGGAACCGCGCTGCGGGTTTTCACCACAACCGACTATACTCAATACAAAATGAGATCGCTCATGTATGACAAGGTGTACCGTATGGGAGTGGCTGCCGAGCAGACGGCGTATAATCAGCCGCCGCATATCGGCTATTACCTGTCTGAGGATATGTGGAAATAAATTATAGTATAATTTAATAAATAAATTTTCACAAAACAGTTGTTTTTTGTCTTTTGATGTGGTAAAATTATATCTATATAATTAAAATTGTAATCATTGTGTAATATAAATAACACGATCGGAAAGGTGGCTGAATGACTATGAAGTGCAAAAAGTGCGGCGCCGAATTGCCGGAGGGCGCTTTGACCTGTCCCAAATGCGGCTGGACGCCCGAAAATGAAGGCAGGACCGAGCCCGGAAAAACAGGCGCTCAGGAGAGCGCGGACAGCGATTTTAACAAACAGTACTCAAAAGCGTTTGAAAATGCCGCGGAGGACGAGCCTAAATACCATATAGACGAAGAGCTTCGCAGAAAGCGCGAGGAACGCTATGATGAGAGCTTTGCGAATATGACCGACGATGAGAAGATAAAAGCGCTGGAAGCCGCTCGTCTCGCAAGAAAGGAAAAGCGCGACAATAAGCTCAAAAAGAAGGAAGAGGGCGGAATGTTCTCGTTCCTGAACGGCGGCAAGGGCGAGACAAACCGCGCGGGATCCGAAACCGCGAGAATGAAGCCGCTGGACGGAGAGTTGCCAAAGCCCGAAGATGACGATAAGGTGTTCGCAAGCCGCCGCGGTTCAGCTTCATACCAAAGCGCCTCAGCGAGACCACCGCGCAGAAAGCGCCGCGGAATTTCGCCCAAAACGGCGCTCATTGCCGGCTGCGTGCTTGCGGTGGCGGTTGTCGCTATCGTTATCGCATCGGTAAATATGGCGACCGGCGTAACGGTTGAACTGCCCGAATCGCCGACCGCGTACACCAAGGACAATACACTGTACGCCGCTTATGACGGCAAGGAAGTCAAGCTCAGCGACAGCTTTGTTATCGGCGAGTACGAGCCTCCGCAGCCATCGGCGACTCCGTCACGCCGCAGAGATGACGATGAAGATGAGGACGAGGACAGAGCGACTCCCACTCCGGAGCCGGAGTACTATCCTGCGGAAAGGAAGCAGCTCATTTCCTTTACCGGAGACGGCGAGGGCATATACTATTTGGATAATACGGATCTGAATGTTAACCGCGGCAGGCTTAATTATGCCAAGAGCGGCTCAAAACGCAGCGTGAAGACAATCGCCGATAATGTTTATACCGATCTGCTTGTGTCGGACGACGGCACGGGAGTTCTGTTCCTGAGAAACACGGACAAGTACGGAAATGACGGTACTTTGTGCTACTGGTCAGCGCTTACAAAGACCGTGACGGAACTTTCGGGCAAAGTACTTCCCGGTCACTATGTTTTCGGTCAGGGCGGCGGAAGCTTGCTTTATATTAACGAGTATAATCCCGAATACAACGTGGGCAACCTTAACTATGTGAGTCTTGACAAGGGCGCGGTTACAAACACCGCCCGCATCGACTCGGACGTATACGATGTTTTCGGAACCGGCTCTGCCGGGCAGTCTGTCGTTTATGCAAAGAATTATAATGCGGAAAACAGCTGCTTTGACCTGTATATGGCAAAGAACGGCTCCGAGGAGAGAGTTCTTATTACCGACGGCTCAAGATGCGAGCCTATACTTCTCAAAACCGTTAACGGTATGTATGCAGGAGGCTCTTACGGAGATCCGGAGCAATATTATCAGTCGCTGTACTACGTAAGTCTTGACGGCGGCGGAAAAGAGAAAATTTCAGGCGGTCTTACCGAGCTTTTTAAGGTCAGCAAGGACGAGCAGTCGGTTATATTCCGCAAGGCTAACGCAGAGGGTA
>CANQKP010000066.1 GCA_947624495.1 uncultured Monoglobus sp.
TATTTAGCTATAAGTTACAGTAGTCGCAAAGTGTCGAAAATGACGGTATAGCGTTGATTACGCCACATTACGCTATGTTACAAAAAGATTTTGGAAGTTTTCGAATCCCCGAAGGTGTACCAAAGCAATCTATAAGCGAACTTCGACGGTCATGGCCGTCGGAGTTTTCTTTTTTGCCGATATACTCCCGTATTACGCTGTGCGGAACGCAGTCCTCGCCGTCTTTGTAGTTGTACAGTATGATGACCGTGTAGCCCTTGCGCTCCGCAAACTCGCTGCACTCTCGCAGCTGCCCTTCGATAGACTCTTCTCTCTGATTGTCACTTGAATACCTTGCGTATATTACCGCGTTCATTATTTATCACCGTCCAAAAGTAAGTTATATAAGATTTTTTCAACTTTTCATTTAATGGAGATTCCGGGTCAAAGCACATATCTATGAACTGCTTGAACTGTTTGTTATCGGTGTCAAACCTAGGAGTGAACTCATAATTTATTCCCTCAGGCACATTTGTTCTTAAAAACAGATAATCCATAGACACGTTAAAATAGTCCGCATATTTCAAGAAAATTTCGCAAGGCGGCTCGCTATATTACAACTTTTTAAAAATAACACTAACTAAGAATTAATTTTGCTATATGTTAGGACTTATATTAATTTTGTAAAAATCAGACGAGAACTGTTTTGCTTGAGATTAATTTTATATTCTGCCTTCGGCACTTACATCTTCAAACTCGAATAAGCTCTAAACTTTTGGAAAAGTTTTTTCAAAAACCCACCTGTTTTTGCCGGCAATACGGGAATTCTACAAAAACGAGAAAAACCAAAACAGTTTAATAATAGTATTATCATCGTAAACCATTTTGAATATAACACTGTTATTATATTCTTCGACTATCTCATCCGGTATTTGCTTTAGCGGTGGAATATCTCTTTTTCCAAAGAGTGCTGCTTCGCTTTGATAGGAAAGATATTGAAACGGAATAACGGAAATTGGCAATGAAGTCTTTGAATTTTGTTACGAATTAACAAACATAAATATCCCCGATAGCGTGACGAGTATTGGCTATTCGGCGTTCAAGACACATACCATTATGAAAAATCTTTGAAATCCATTTCAACTCACACGCCTCTGCGAGGCGTGACCCTCCTATTTCTGCGCGGTCTTATTCTCTTTGGCGTTTCAACTCACACGCCTCTGCGAGGCGTGACTATAAATATCGTCGTGTGTGTAATGATGGTGGTAACACATTTCAACTCACACGCCTCTGCGAGGCGTGACCCTATATATTGTATAATATACGGATCTTGTCTCGCAATTCGACGGACTTCTTTAAAATTTTAACATACATTTATAGAAAAATCAAACGTTTTTCCGGCGAATCTTATTGGGTTTTTGATATTGATTAAAGTTCGCCGCATTTGCTATATGATCAGCGCGCCCTCCGGATCATAGGTCGATTTAGCGCCGATGTGCTCAACGCGCTTTTCCCAGTTGTTGCCGAGATAGTATATTCTGAGGCTGTCCTTATCACGGTCGATAATTTTTTCCAATCTGTCTTTCAATTTAAGAAATGTCGAATAATCAACATTGACTTCAAAAACCGAATTCTGCACGCGCTGACCATAGTTGAGACATTCCTTCGCTACCTTTCTGAGCCTTTTCTTTCCTGCGGGATCTGTTGTTGAGACATCATAGCTTACAACACACATCATGATTTTGCCCTCCTATTTTACAATGTAGCACGGATACTCTTTAATTTCGCCGCGAATATACTTTGCGAGCAGCATACTTTGCGCGTATGGCAAAAGACCGAGTTTTATTTTCTGTTTCAAATATGGATGGACAATATCGCTTCGTTTCTTTTCCTGCCACTTTGAAAGCATTTTCTTTTTGCAGTCCGTGGTTAGAAATACCGCTCCGCTGACCTGCGTTTCAAAGTCTGCCGCGTTTAGTATTTTTAAATTTATCATAGTCAGAACGAATCGTTCTATGATGCAGCGGCTTTCTTCTACAAGGTCGCAAGCCAGCGAGGCGCGCCCCGGACGCACGGAATGATAAAATCCCATATAGCTGTCCAGACCCACGCTTTCAAGTGCCGAGGCATAGTCGTTTGTCCAGATAGTATATAAAAACGACAAAACGGCATTCACTCTGTCAAGGGGAGGACGCTTGGTCCTCATTGAGAATTTAAAGTCATTCTTTTGGTGCAGGATCAAACTGTCAAAAACATCAAAGTATGCCTTTGCTCCGCGTCCTTCTATTCCGAGAATTTCGTTTATATATTCCGTTTCGTAGACGTTTTCTATGTACTGATCAAGCAGCTTAATACAATGCGAAAGGCTGCCGTTCGAATTTATTGACGGATAATCTTTTAATGTCCGCTTCACAACACTTTTCGTGTTTGCCATTTTGGCGGCGACCGTGTTTTGCCGCAGCAGCGCAGGAGGATAGGCGAACTGCTCAAACTGTGCTTTTCTAAGCAGTATATTGCCGTGTGTCGGACCGTGAACGCTTGCGAGAAAGCGTCCTTGCGGCGAGATAAAACTTATGGGGATACCATACTCCGCGCATTTCCCCATTAAAGCCGGTGAGCAGCCGAGATAACTGAAACAATAAACGGCCTCGATATTTGAAAAAGGCACTCTGAGCTTAATTTCGTTATCCTTCCTGCATACAATATTTTCTCCGTCAAGGGTAAGATATATATTCTCGTCTGTTATATACAGCGAATTCAAAAGTTTTCTCATATGCTCTCCCCCTTAATAAGATCGCGAACTGTGTATTTTTTATTTTGAGGAATACACGCGTCCTTCATTGAACAGCCGCTGCATTTCTGTCCTTTGATCCGATCCGGTATTTTTTCGCTTTCAAGAACTTTGTTCATTTCAAAAATCAGTTTTTGCAGTAGAGAATAGTATTTATCATACTCCTCGTTAAGATCGAGTTTTACTCTGCGATGCGCGTCGCCGTAGTATATATATCCCGCGCTTTCGCATTTCCATATATAGTCCGCGCAAAGCTTTTGCGCAAAGACCTGTATAGCGTCCGTTTCATTTACCGTTCCGGCCGCGGGGCGGCGGGGCTTATATTCAACGATATTCACATTGAAATTGTTGCCGAGCTGCTCTATATAAACCCCTGTCTTGCTTTTTATGAATTCAACGCAGTCCGCTACGCCGTACAGATCGAGCTCGTCGTGATAAAGCGAAACCGAGCTGAGTTCGATTTTTCCTTTTGACCGAAGCTCGTGCATACCCGAATGAACACGCTCGTGCATAATGTTCGCCTTAACGACAAAAGCGTTTTCCGCCCAGTCTCGGTTTAACTCAAGCAGCCCGAAGCGTCGAGGGCAGTACATATAATGCTGGATAGTGCGTATATTGATCATTACAGCTTTTCAATAAGCGTTACGCCCTTGGGCATATCTTTGTCTATGACAATATCGTAATCATTATAATTTCTCGGGCACTCAATTCCGTTTTTCTTATTGATCGTTATCTTGTCAAACAAAATATGCGACGGTGCGTTTCCAAGCGGGCTTTCATGTTTAAATATCAGGAGCTTTCTCATGCACATTTTGCCGCGCGCCGCGCTGTGATCATGTTCGAATATGTTGATTACAGCTGTCCAGAGCAGCTCGAGATCCTCTTCCGAAAAACCGGTGACCTTCTGCGCGAGCATTGCCGACACATAACCCTCCGCCTTGTAGAGACCGTAAGGTATTATGTTCTTTTTTCCCATTTCGGTCTCGCCGCTGCCCATTCTCTCATCGGTGGTCCTTGCCTGTCTTGTGATCGTGATGTCCTGCGTGTATACCGGATCGATGCTCCTGGCGAAATTGATCTGGACCGGACCGCGCACGATGCCGCACGGGTCATCGCCGGTGTTCATTACCGCGCCGAACGCGCGAACATCAAAGTAGTTTTTGCACATATAATCGCGTGCCTGTCTGACATCATCGGCGTTTTTGCCCTTTTGTCCGGTCTTGAGCCCTTCTGTCTCATACGCTTCGGTGAATTTGGAATTGAGCGATCTGTCAGACTTGATCAGTATGTTGTATCCCGACTCACCTTCCTTGCACAGCTCGACATAATTGCGTATTTTTCTTTTTAAGCATACATCTGTAACTATGCCGTGTGCCGTTTCCGAATCCACTCTCGGCATATTTCCCGCGTCCGGATCACCGTTGGGATTTCCGTTTTCAACGTCAAAGATCATTATAAACTCGTATCTGTTTTTAATTGCTGCTTTCATTTTTATATCTCTCCTTCTATATTATTATTTTCATCATTTTTCTTTTTGAAAAAATCCTGCGCCTGTTGATAGTAACCTATCGCGAACCTGCCCTGATCCTGCAGCGACAATGTTGAGGGAAATTCCGTTCCGAGCAGGTCAATGATCTCGCCCATCAGATTATTGCAGTATATCGCACTTCCGGCTTTTTTCCCGGACCTACACTTTTTAAGATGATTCTGCGCCAATTTTATCAGATTCGGAAACACCGTCGACGGTCTTGAGCATGCCGATGCAAAATATGAATCCTTTATCGTTCTGTTAAGCTCGGTATCTGCGGCAATCTGCTGGATGCGCTCAAGCGCCGCGAATAATCTTCCGCATAAGTACGCTTCATTTGTGTTTGTTTTGTCAAGAGACACTTTAATTTCCTCCTTTTTGTTTGATCTTGCCGTTCTGTTTATATATGCCTTTATAATTCCGGCGCGAACATAATTAATTGTTTTGTCAACTTTTACTCTCCTGATTATCGTTTCAAGCAAAGCGTCGGGGTACCGTGTTCCGTTTAGTATTGCTTCGAAGATCGCCGCAATTATCGGCGCAGGCGTTTTTTCGTTTTGGCTCTTGGGCGACTTCATTTCGCGCAGCATACGCCAAATTGAAATTTGCTTTTGGGGACCGTCGATCAACATATCCGCCTGATGCCTCACCGCGTTTTCGAAAATGTTTCCGAATTTGTCGCGGTATATGAATTTCTGCGCGATCCTTGAATTATTCGGAGCAAAGCCCGCTATATAGAACGTCACGTTTTTATCAATATCGTCGGTGGACAAATCAACGCTTCTGCCATTGTTCAGTTCGGCTGCCGCGTTGAGCAGCATTCTGTTTGTTTCTTTTTCTTCGGCTTTATCGCCGCCGAAGCCGAACATTGACATGAGCAGTTCGGTTTCAGCGCTGTCGTTTTTCTTCATAGCCCAGAAAACCACGGTCAGGTCCTCTATATACTCGTGATGTTCGGGATCGCCGATAAGATAATTCAGAGCTTCCGTATAGCGTTTCATTACGGCTTTTGATATCGAGCTGTTATATGATTGTGATTTTCCGTATGATTCAAAAGCCGAATCGTTGAAGCTGACTATAAGCCCGCCCGAGGCTTGTCCGCCGCGTATTCCTTTTATCTTGTCGTGTATCTTTGCGATCTCCGAAGGTGTTCCCGTTACAGAGCAAATTCCGTCAATTTTTTGATTGCTGTTGTTCGCGTTCATTTTGACCTTTTGCATTATTTCGCCGTCATCATCATGCAGCCCTTTACCCGGATGTCCGTCAGGACAAAATATAAAATATGCGCCGGAATATTCTTTGGCAATCTTCAAAAGATGCGGGTTTTCCGTCTCATTCTCGGGCGCCCAGTTTTTGATAAAATTCCTGTATGCCGTCACAATATCGGATGTCATCCCCTCGGTAAATTTCAGGTTGGCCTCGGCAAAGCAGTTGTGTGATTTTTTCGCCTTATCGGTCCTGTCATCGGGCGTGAATGTGTTTGTCCGCTTATCATAGTTCAGACCGAAAATATACAGCGGGCGATGTTCAATTATGTTTGCGTCAATTCCGGGCTTCTGAGTCCGCTCAGGCAAAACAGCCTTGATCGGCTCAAGTCTAGTCTTGCCGTTTTTGTCGGGCTGTCCCGGTTCGCGCGCGTCTATAATATCGCTTATTGTTCCGTCGGGTCTCAGCATTATCCTGTGAGTGATCTTTTGCGATGAAGTTCCGGGTTGATTGACGGCTCCCTCCTCGGCTAAAATATCGTAATAATCATTAAGCGCGCTTATCAGCATTTCATCATCTCCTTGTATTTTGCCACGTCTATCACTCCGTCGATCATATGCGGGCGGTAGAACACCGCGTCGGCCTTGTCGGAAAACTTGCGCGTCTCCCAATCATTGTCTTTCGGGATCCCGCCGTCGCGGAATTTCATGTGGTAGAGCATAAAGCCGAGATCGGTGTCGCCTTTTAATTCGGCAGACACCCGATCAGTCGGGAACTCATCCACAAGCTCGATCTTATCGGTCGGAAACTCGCTGCAGCCCAGAACAGGCTGTCTGAAATGCTGACCCTTTTTTAATCTGCGGAGCATGATGTTGTAGTGCTTTTCCTCGCTTTCGTCGTCATGCTCGCTCCTGATGCCGGTGAGCTCAAAATGAAAACCGACGCCGTACAGAACGTCTTTGAGGATCATGCTGCCGCGCTGGCTTATGCTCTCCTTGGTGTAGATCTCCGCTCTCGGCTTGCCGTCTTTCATCTGCTTTTTCACGTTTGAAAAGCTCACCTTGTCTTTAACTTCGTTGCGGCGAATGTTGACAAACTTAATAGGATTGAACACTATGATCTTGTCCACCACGATCCGCAGCGCGGGTTTCCAATATATGCTTTTGATAAGCCCCTCCATCGCTCCGGGCGTCGGCACGTCATAGCTCACCCTTTCGGTTTTCATCTCCGGCCGCGTGAAACATGCGTAGTCGCCGCTTACCATTATTTTAAATCCGTAGCCCATATCACGCATCAACCTCCTTCATAATATAATAATCAATATTTTTACCTATATCAAGTCCGGTCTCTTTGTTGTAATATTTGGGAGCGGACAACATATACACATCGCCGTATAAATTTTGCGCGATCCCGCTTTTGATCATATCATCAAGCTCATATTTTTTGACCGAGGCGCAGTATCGCTGCAGCTTTCTCACGGCCGAGCGCGCGCCGTATTTTAATGATTCTATAAGCTCGGCGTTTTCTTCGCACGGGATAACTATTCCTAAAGCTTCTTTTTCGATAAACTTAAACCTTTGCGCGTAAGACCTGAAAGGTATCCCGGACACTCTCATATCTCCACCCATCAGCTCGGTTATTGAATTGGTTTCGATCTCGCCATCCGAAACGGCGAATATCCTGTCATAATATTCCTGCACCGCCTCTTGGGAAGAAACGTTTTCAAATTCCTCAAAAAGCTTCCTTGTTATATTTGCTTTGACCGCGATCTCTCTGTGCAAAGTTCCGAGTTCAAACACAAACACGTTTCCGAATTTCATTTTGCCTTCGCGGTTGCAGCGACCGCCGGACTGGACTATGCTGTCAAGCCCCGCGATCTCGCGGAATACCGATTTGAAATCAAGATCAACACCCGCCTCAATGAGCGAAGTAGATATCACGACGGTCTTTGTCCCGTTATCAAGGCTCGTTCGTATTCTGCTTATGGTATCCGTCCTGTCAAGCGGCGTCATGTATGTTGATAGGTGGTATACTTTGTGATCGGTCGAGGTTTTGCATATATTGTAAAGTTCTCTCGCCGTGCTTTTTTTGTTGACTATCACCAGCGCGTTTTCCTGCCCGAGGGCTTTTTCCGCTATGGAGCCTAAATCATTTTGCCCGATATATTGATATTTGCATTTATCGAAAATTCCGAAAAGGCTCTTGTCCTTAACCGCGTATTCAATTGTGCTTTGCGGGATATATTTTTCGGCAAAGCGCGTGTAGTCGGGCATTGTAGCGGACATAAGGATAGCAGTGGAGTGAAGATACTTTGTGATATATCCTATCCCGCGCAGGCACGGCTGGATATATTCCGCGGGCAGGGCGTGTATCTCGTCAAACACCAGCACGCTCTCGGCGAGGTTGTGCAGCTTTCTGAGCCTGCTGCTTTTGTTGTGGTAGAGCGACTCGAAAAACTGCACGTTGGTGGTTATTATCAAAGGCGCGTCATAGTTTTCGCAGGTCTTTTTCAATTTCTCGCTTGTTGATGCGCTTTCCTCGCTTATGTCTTGGGGATCGTCAAAATCATAATTTGAATGGTGCTGCAGCACCGGCAGCGAATCGCCGAATATATCTTCAAATACTTCCGCCGTCTGCTCAATTATGCTGGTATACGGCATAATATAAACTATTCGCTTTTTGTTGTTTTTAATTGCAAGACGCAAAGCAGCTTTTATGCTGCACAAGGTTTTTCCGCTGCCGGTGGGCATATCGAGTATGTATATATCCGCGTTGTTGTTTTCCGCACAGTCATATACCTGTGTCTGAATGCCGCTCCGCGCCTTTTGCAGATCGGTTTCGCACTTAAATCCGTCAAGCTTCGCACAAACCTTTTTATACGCGGCGGCAAAATCACCGCTGAGACCGCGCTCGGCGTCGGGGGCGCAAAACCGCTCGGTGTCTATAAAGTCGGCGTCTGTGAGACAGGAGTAAAGATACCTCGTAAGGAACGAATAAACCTCGACCCTCTCTTTATTATCCGGTAGATTTTTTAACTCTTCAAACAAAGGATCGTCCGGGAACCGATCGCCGATCTCTTTGTCAAATTCGGAGCAGTCATATTGCTCCCTTTTCAATATGCCGTTTAGAGTTGACCGCTCGGGATTGTCATTTCTCACGCCTCCGTCCGGCAGTCCCGCGTGATGACCGCATACGCAATAGGCAAGCATCGCGGCATATGATGTTTTGCAGTTATTGATAATGCGGGATGCGCCGAAACGCGAATGCTCAACCTTTTGACCCGAGCCTCGAATATATCTCTGAAACTCGGACGAATACTTTCCCAAGTCGTGATACATCCCGCAGCACCCTGCGAGGTCCTTAAATTCCGGCAAAGCGTTGTCGCGGCACAGCTCGGCTGTTTGCGTAAGATGTTCCTTGACGCTCTGCACCCTGCCGTCATCCGATGTGTGCGCTATGTAGTTATTTAAATTTTCAGACATTGTTTATTTATCACCTCTTTAATTGTTAATTTATAAATTGCAAATTAATGGTAGCACAGATATTATATTATGTCAAGTCCTTTTTTGAAAAATTTTTATTATTCCGCTTTTTTATTTTCCGCAGGACTGTTTTTCTTGATAAATAACGTGAAATAAAAACTTACGCGTCCCCTTTACGGAGACGCGACAACGATAAAATAACATTTAAAATTTCAACTCACGCACCGTTTTTAAGGCGCGGCTGATCCTTTTTTAGGGTCAGTTATATTATATCGCAGTCGAGTCAAAATGTCAACACGGTTTATGCGCCGTGTTCGATTTTATTACAGCACGTTTCATGTAAAAAAAATTGTTCATGAAAATATCACTTAAAGCGGTTTGCTCAACTAATACGCATTAGGATATTGACTAATTGAGTGGTAAAGCATTATAATAAAGAGTAGAGATGAACTATAAATATTACAGAGGCGAGACATATTATGAAATCAATTCTTGTAAAGGACACAACAAAGGGATAACATCAGATACATCTGAAAGCTAAGAAGGTGATACCAATGGAAATTATTAGAGCAGTAGAAGATTGGCAGCGAGCCGGAGCATATTACGTTAGAATACAGGCAATGGCAAAGAAGCATCATATAACACTTCGGCAGGAGTTTGATGAACACGATACTCCGGAAACAAAATATATAGTAATTCTTGATAATGATTTCCCAATAGCAACTGCACGGATGTACCGGCTTGACAGCAAAAGTATTATGATTGGCAGAGTGGTTGTTCTGCCGGAATACAGACATCAGGGAATCGGAACAAGAGTTATACAAGAATGTGAGCAGTGGGCACTGGAGTTGGGGTATCAAAGAGCAATTCTTGAAAGCCGAGATAATAAGATACCTTTTTATCAATCAATTGGTTATAAAGAATGCGGTGAACCTTTTATAGAAGGTGAAACATTCCGATGCGTTCGTATGGAAAAAGTGTTATGCATCTGATATATTATTAATTCCGTCTTGCCGGGCAGTTGGGAAAAGAACTGCCATGTTCCGCGATGCATGGACGAGGAGAATTGCTGGGAAATAACGAGGTCTGATTGAAAATAAATAAAAATGCAAACATACAAGGAGGAAAACGATATGGCAGAGCTTTTATATCAGGGACACGCGAGCTTTCGGCTAACGACGGGATCGGGCAAAGTGATTTATATCGATCCTTTTGCGGGTGAGGGCTACGACAAAAAAGCGGATTTAATTCTCGTGACGCATCAGCATCACGATCACAATAGGATTGATATGGCGCCTCATTCGGACGATTGTGTGATTTTCCAAAACAGCGACGCTATAACGGACAGCGGATATAAGACGCTTGACTTCGCGGGCGTTCATATTGAGCCTGTGCAGGCGTACAACAAAAATCACGACATAAATCAGTGCGTGGGTTATCTTGTCACTGTGGACGGAAAGACGCTGTATTTTGCGGGCGACACATCAAGAACAGAGCAGATGACGGAGCTTGGCAAGATTAATATAGACTACGCGTTTTTGCCGACTGACGGGTATTTTAACATGGATATACCGGAAGCGATTGAATGTGCGGAGCTTATCGGCGCGAAGCATACCGTCCCGATCCATATGTCGCCGGGCGAGCTGTTTAACCGCGAAAAAGCGGAGCGGTTTGTAACGCAGTCCGCATTGATAGTTGAGCCGGGTGAAGTAATTAAACTGTAAATCTTAAATATTAAAGGGGAATTACCATGAATTTCAAAACAGATATATCACCAAGACCTCGACACCACAAATATGCCGCCGGAGGTTGTCGCGAGTACGTATGCGGTCGAGCCGCCGCACAGAATGTATATCGCGGAAGTGGAAGAGATTTTTTAATTCTCTCCAAAACGGGATAAACACGCATATCGCCGTGAGCATTGCCGTGAAATCCGCCATAGGCGCCGCGCCTAACGTGATTGCCCGGAATATGTATTTACTGCAAAATTCGTATATGTCCTCATTCGCTCCGACAGCCGGCAGTATCGCACCTTTGATCAGGAACACGACTACGCCGCATAAAACATTAGGAACAGTACAATAATTTGCACATACGGCATGATATAATAGGTATAACAAATTTTGATAGGAGGACAAGGCAATGTTAATACTTATAGCGATAATCTACTTCGGTTATCAACTGATCAAGGAGACTAACGAGGACATAGAAATGAGGCGGTGGGCGATCAGTAAGGGCTACGACTCGTACCCGTCAAACACGGGATTGAGAGACGTCAGAACCAACAAG
>CANQKP010000067.1 GCA_947624495.1 uncultured Monoglobus sp.
GCTTGATGTTTACACCATGGACGAGAGCGAAAGAGAAAAATATCTTGCCTCCGCTTACGAGGATGTGAAGGCTTCGTTTGAATACTATTATAAAAACTGCAATAACGGCAGACCCGTTATATTGGCTGGCTTTTCCCAGGGCGCGGATATGTGTTTAAGACTTGTAAGAGATTATTTTGCGGATGCGGATATGCAAAACCTGCTTGTGGCGTGCTACGCCATAGGCTGGCGCGTTACCGAGAACGATACGAAAAAATATCCGCAGCTTAAATTCGCTGCCGGCGAAAGCGATACGGGCGTTATAATATCATTTACTTGCGAGGCTGATAATATCGACAATTCGATAATAATACCCAAAGACACAAAATCATTGGCAATAAATCCGCTGAACTGGAAAACCGACAGTACGCCCGCGGATAAAAGTCTGAACCTTGGTGCGTGTTTTACTGACTATGACGGGAATATCACAAAAGAGGCGCCGGCGCTGACCGGCGCGTATATCGACAGTGTCCGCGGCGCCTTAAAAGTTACAGACGTTACTCCGGAGGAATACCCGCCGGGTCTTGATGTATTTGAAAGCGGCGTGTATCACCTTTATGATTATCAATTCTTCTATCGGAATTTGGAAAAGAACGTAAAAACAAGGCTTGACGCCTATGCGGAAAAACATAGTTAAATTAGCGTAACTATTATAGTATTATGAGGCAGTACAATTCCGTATTGCCTCATTTAATATTTTTTCCGCGTCTGCTCCGATTATGTCAAGCCCTTCGGCGGAAATAAAACGTGTGTCTTTTATTCCGAAGAACTCATTCGCCAGAGTGCTTACGTATTCAAATCCGAAATTATGCACGATAGAACCGCCGGACGTTGTCACATAATACAGCTTTTCGGCGCGGCAGAGTCCTTCGGGGAACCCCTCTTCGGTATAGCGAAACGTCACGCCGCACACCGTGATGTTTTCCAGATAAATTTTAAGCAGCGCCGGAAACGTCAGATCCCAATACGGCGCGGCAATAACAATTATGTCAGCCTCGGCAAATTCGCGGGCGGCGTCAAGCTGCGGCGCCGAAAAATTTCCGTCCGCCGTCAGTTCTTCGCGCTTTATGAGCAAGCTCTCGTCAAGCGGCTTAAGACCGTTTATATTCGGTTCGATTTCCGAAATTTCACCGTCAAGCCCTTTAAGCAGCTGCAGCGCGAGCTTTTTCGTCCGCGACTCTTTCCGTACGCAAACATTTATAAATAATATTTTTTTCATAAGCAAATTCCTCCATTAATTATAAATTATATCACAAAATGACCTGCGGCACAAATCATTTTAAGCAGCGATTTGCACTTTTTATGTAAAAATAATCGGATTGCAATATATAAAAGACTGTGATATAATAATTTCAAAATATTTTCGGAGGCGTATAATGAAAAAGGTTAAAATAACCGTTATGAAAACGGCTCGTTATGATGATTTAATTGAAAGGTACGAAAATCCGATAACCGACGCGTGCGATATGCGCGAGGGTCAGGTGTTCGTGGCAAACGGCTGGAGGAAGCCGGACGGATTTTGCGGCAGCGCATGGGAAAGTATGTCCGCGTTTGTAATGACCCTATCTTGCGGCGGCGAGGATATTTATGACGGCTGGATGAAGAATAATAAGTCGGCAATGATATCATGCAATGACGGTTTTAGACCCGTAAGCTTTTTAATAGAAGCAACGGATGAGGACGCCGACTAAAAATAAGGGGGTTTTATTTTGAAAGACAATGCAAAAATAACGGCGCAGGAGGCGCTTGAGAAGCTCAAGGTGGGCAACGCCGAATACATAAGCGCGGAGCAGAGCATGGGCGACATTTCGCCTGCGGTTCGGAAAAGAACCTGCGATAACGGACAGGAACCCTACGCGATAATAATATCCTGCTCCGACTCCAGAGTAATTCCTGAGAGTATTTTTTCGGCAGGAATAGGCGACCTGTTTGTGATAAGGGTCGCGGGAAACGTAATGGACAACCACCAGCTCGGCAGCGTTGAGTACGCAATGTCGCATCTTAACTGTAAGCTTGTGGTGGTTCTGGGGCATACCTGCTGCGGCGCGGTGAATGCGGCGGTACATCATGACCCGGACGGGCATATCAAGTACATAACCGACGCGATACGCCGCGCGATACGCGGTGAGACCGACGATTACAAGGCGTGCCGCCTGAACGTGGAGCAGAGCGTCCGTATCATAGAGGGAAGCCTCGGAATATCGCCGGAGAGCGATGCGAAGGTGGTCGGCGCGGTATATCATATCGACACGGGCGAAGTCGAGTTTATATAATTTAATTCGGGCTGCAGAAAAATTCAGTTTTTCTGCAGCCCCAATTTTTAATATGTTATATTTATCTGTTCCGAATTGTCAGACGAATACTTAAATCCCAAATTTTCAGACACAAACCTGAGCGGAGCGTAAACAACCCCATCTGAAATCACGCTCGGCGGTGCCGCGGCGTATTTGCCGTTCACAATCGCGTAATCCTTTCCGGGGAGCAGAACGATTGTGTTCGTGCCTCCATTCTTAAACGTGCGCATGGATTGCTCGGCATTCATCGACAGAGAGAGGGTTATTTCACTGCCGTCCTTTGAGAGTGAAACTTCTCCGCCCATGCTTTTTACCAAAAATTCAAGTGGAGCAAGCACTTTATTGTTGTTATAAACCGGAGTATGCGCGAAGCCTAAGATCACTCCGTTCAGATTTACGTATATCGGATTTTGAGGCAGATATTTGTCAATGTCGCTTTTCAGCACATATGCGCTTTCATATCTGGCGGAAAGGGCGTCTGTGCCGGAAATATAATCAAGTGAATTTAAAATGAACGGTTCAAAATACACTCCGTCCTTTGACATCCATAAATCACCGTATATGTTGTTTTCGTCATTATTTACCACACAAAAGTATTCGCCGAATATTACAAGTACCTGCTGTGACGCTGTGTCCGAATACGGTCCGCTATTGTCAATAACGCGCAGGTTTTCGTAGGATATTGGATTTGTAGGTCCGCCGTTTTTGAACATATATATTTCTTCGCCCTTTAATGTGATAACATTTGTTCCGTTATCCAGCGGAACGTTTTCAAGATCATGCCGCTCCATCCATGTATACAGATCGGTGGATGAAAATACTATCTCTTTAATATCATCTTTGGTCGCTGTTGGAACATTAGCGTTCAGGTATGCGCGGTTTGAGGTTTTAACATAGAAAACTCCGTCCACATACGCCATATTGCGGACATAGCTGTCAAACTCGATTTTCTTGTTTAGGCTAAAGTCATTGTTGAGAATGTATAGATATCCCTTGTCCTCAAGAACCCGGTCGCTCTTTCCGTAGTTGTCGTACACGTTTGACCGAGCAATATACACATCACCGGCGCGTTTGACCACGCCCATTCTGCCAAATCTGCTGAATGGGCTAAAGCTGCCTGAGTCGTCAAAGACCTGCACAGCGTCAAAGGTGCCAAAGTCCGAAGTGAAGTAGGTTTCGATGTTCCCGGAGCTGTTTTCGACATCGATAAGGTATCCGTCTCCGGTGTTGAGAACGTTTAGTATACCGGTGCGTACCATTCCGCCAATGTATATCTCACCGTCATTTAGGTAGTGCACGATATCCGCGTCGTTTGCAGCGCTTGCGCAGACCGGAAGAGAAAGAATATATACTATAACGAACAATACAATTTTTTTCATTAAACACACCTCCAAAATCAATACTTCCGGCTGAGATAGAATTCGTTTGTAATTCCGCCGTTGTCGCCGGTTGTAAGGGTTACACTGACGGTTATGGTGTATGTCTCGCCCGGCGGGACCTCAATGGTCGGACCTACAAATCTGGGGCGGGCTTTCATCCCAAGCGAGCCTGAACAGTTGTACTCCGTTTCGCCGCCGTTTGCGCTGACTCCGACAACTGTTCCGGAGCCGGAGTCGGTTCTGTAATTAAACTTCCACACAGCGTCGGTTTTATTCGTGAGAGTCAGGGTGTAGGCGGTCGCGACACTGTAATTTCCTTGGCTTAGTGAAATTTGCTGCTTTTTTAGTCCTTTGAAATACCCGTCCGGTATTTCGTCGCCCGGCGGCAATGACAAGTCGGGCAGCGGGCTGTTCGGTTCAAAGTCGTCCTGCGAAAACCCGACCGGCGGAAACCTAAGCGAGGTTCTTGCGGTGTTAAATCTCCATAAAAAACCATCGTTATAATCAAATTCAAGCATACTTGACGCCGGAACATCGCGAAATGCGAACAGGTCGTTCTGGGGATTTAAGTTGGTGATCCATTTGCTTGTCTCGTTTTCTCCGAAATCGCCGTTTATCGTGACGGGAATAGAAACTGAGTCGCTCTGAATATCCGGCGTTATCTCAAAACTTAAATCAGCATTGACCAGCGGAGCGGAGTCCGCCATACCCTTCCATGAAGGCGAAAACGAGCTTGACTGCGACACTTCAACGTCCTGCACGTACGGCGAACCGTTTATTATAAACGAGGTTTTGTCCGAGCCGGTGCGATACGCAATTGTGCTTAGGCTTGGTGTTCCCGATAGAATATCGAATTCCATGATTATGTAAATAGGCGTGTTGTAATTTGTCATATAGGGATAACTGCTTCCGTATACATCTTGGTAAATATCACTCAGCCATTTTGACCGCGCCGAGCCGCCGAGACCCACATCCAACGGCAGATTAAGTCTGCGCGGTCGGTATACCGAAGGGTTGTTTTCATCGGCATCAATGGGATTTTGGATCGGTTGGTTTAAGAAGTCGGAATATGCCTGAATTCCCGTCCATGCCGGAGAGTTTTTGAGCGGAAAAACCTGGAGCCCCAGCCTGTTTATTCTAATTTCGGCTTGGTTTAGTGTGTTGAACAAAACATCGGTAAATATTCGGCGCGGGGTACCGTTGTGGTACCATGCCATATAGGTGTACCGACCCGGCGTAAGAGTACCGTAGTTGTCAAGCATATTGTCGCTCTCGGCAAGATACTGATCTGTTATATTCTCAGGGTTGCTTGAGTATATGAATTTTTCTCCGTCTTTCGGAGTAAAGCTTAGTGCGCTTTCAGCGAAAACCGCCGGAGCGGAGAGAAGAATAATTAATGAGATTAAAACCGGTATAAACTTTTTCATAAAAATCACCTCATTTTGAAATAAATTCAAGCTTGCATAAATAAAAGTGCTGTTTCATTTCAACTATTACTCTCAATTATAACATAAATTTTTACATTTTTCAACTACAGGTTTTTATTTATTTTGCGTATAGATTGTTTTTAATACAAGTGAGTTGAATTAGTTCAAAACGCTTGACATACGTCAACATAATATGATATTATTTGAAACAGACGGTGTTGGATTTTTGTGATAAAAAACTGAGTGCGAGGTATTGATTGTGAGCAGAATATTTTGTATTGTCGGCAAAAGTGCATCGGGCAAAGACACGATTTATAAGGCGATATTATCAAATAATTATCCGGGTCTTACGCCCGTTGTTCCGTATACAACCCGCCCGAAGCGTATGGGCGAAAAAGACGGCGCTGACTATAACTTTGTCACCGAGGCGCAGCTTAAGGAATTTGAGGCGCAGGACCGCGTGATTGAAAAACGCTGCTACACAACGACTCAGGGTGTTTGGACCTATTTCACATTGAAATTTGAAATGTGTGATAATAAGGATTATATATTGATTACTACTTTAGAGGGCGTGAAGGGAATTATTGAATATTACGGCGCTGACGTTGTAAATTTGATATGCCTCGTCGCGGATGACAGAACAAGGCTGCTGCGCTGCATTGAGCGGGAGTCAAAACAGAAGGTTCCGGATTATTCCGAAGTTTGCCGCAGATTTTTGGCGGATCAGCAGGATTTTTCGGATGAAAACATCCGCGGTTTTAAAAACATTTATTATATTGACACAAACTGTGATATAAGCGAGTGTACAGGTCGCTGGAATGAAATATACAAACGGCATTGATTTTAGTCAGTGCCGTTTTAATTACAGAGCGTATTTTTCGCGGTACGCGTCGTAAAAGTTTTGTACATAATCTGCGCTGTCGCTTATGCGGCTCTTGTACTCGTGCGGGGAAAACGGTTTGCCGTTTTCCTGCTGAAGCAGATATACCGATATATTGGAGCAGTGATCGGCAATACGTCCGAAATAGTTCAGCAGATTTGAGAACACAAATCCAAACTCGGTGCTGTATTCGCTGTTCTGAACGCGCGTAATGTGGTTCTTCTTCATCTCATGACAAATTTCCGCAATTACTTGATTAAGCGGTTCGATTTTTGCAGCCGCGGAATAGTCCCTGTCACCTATGGCGGCAACGGTCAGGCTTACGATATCGTTGATCGCGTCTGTTACGACATTCATCTCGTTCTCCGCGCTTGCGGGGAGGATTATGCCGTTTGAATAAATTTCCTTCGCGGTCTCCGCAAGATTTTTGGCGTTGTCCGAAACCCTTTCAACATCACCGATTATATGTATAAGCGTTGTTACTTCAGTGCTTTCTGCGGCAGTAAGCTGCTGTCCGGACAGCGCCACAAGATAGGCGCTCAGCCTGTCCTCGTATGTATCTATCGTCTTTTCCTGATTTTCGATCTGATGCCTTGTTTCGTCATTATAACCGGTCAAAAGCTTCATGGCAAGGTTGACCGAGTTGCTTGTAAGCTCCGCCATTTCCTCGGTAAGATCTCTTGCCTGTCCCGCGGCAAATGCGGGGTAGCTGAGAAAGCGGTCATCCAGACTGCCGAAAACGTCAAGCTCATGTGGCTTTGATTTAAATGTAAGCTCGGAAAGCTTTTCAATTCCCCTGCAAAACGGCATCAGCACGACTGTTGACAGGATATTAAAGACTGTGTGAATAAACGCGATTGAGAATACGCTGGAGTTTACGCTCATAAACTCAAATTCGAAAACAGCGTTCAGTGCGTAAAAAATCACAGATATAACAACCACACCGATTATCTTAATATACACACAGGACGCGGCGACCCTTTTGGCGTTCGTGTTTCCGTTGATAGCGGAAATGACCGGCGGGAGGGCGGCGCCTATATTCATGCCGAGTATAATGGGCAGCGCGGTGGATATCGGTATAGCATTTGTAAGAGACAATGCCTGCAAAATGCCGACCGACGCGGACGACGACTGGATAACCGCGGTGAATACGGTTCCGACCAGTATTCCCGCGATCGGGTTTGAGAACATAACCAGCATATCTTTAAAGACAGGGCTGTCCTGAAGCCCCTCGGTGGCGCCGGACATCATCTCCATGCCGAACATCAGGACCGCAAATCCGATAAGTATAGAGCCGACGCTGCGGCGTGAGTCGGACTTTGAAAACATACTCATAAGCAGACCGATGATAGCGAGTATCGGTGTGAACGATGTTGGGTTAAGCAGCTTCAACAGAACATTTCCGCCCGAAATACCGGTCGTGCTGAGGAGCCAGCCGGTGACGGTGGTGCCGATGTTTGCGCCCATGAGTACGCTTGTGGTCTGGAACAGCTGCATTATTCCCGAATTGACAAAACCGACCATCATTACCATAACTGCAGACGAACTCTGAATGAGAGCTGTTACGCCGAAGCCTAACAAAAACCCCTTAAACCGGTTCGATGTCAGATTGCTTAATATTGTTTCCAGCTTGCTGCCTGACAGCTTTTTCAGACTGTCGCCCATATAGTTCATCCCGAACAAAAACAGAGACAGTCCGCCAAGCAGCGTTAATATCGAAAATAAATCCATGGTGTACTCCTTCAGCCGCAGTAAAAAGGGCTGTATCAGCATTTACTGTTTAACTTTAATTTCACTTGTTTTTAACACAAATTTATTATAGCATAAGGTTTTCGGATATTCAACAAATTATTTGCCGAAATTTTTAAACTTTATGTTAAGAAGCACGATCGCCGAGAAAATCATTAATATGCCCAGCGCAATTTTAAAATTAAGATATTCGCCGAACACAATTATTCCGGTTATAGCGGCGACCATCGGTTCCACAAACGCCAGCACCGAAGCCTTTCCCGCTTCAATGTTTTCAAGCCCGAATGTGTATAGCAGGTACGGCATGAAGGTCGAGACCGTTCCGAGTCCCAGCGAGTATATGACTGCTTTGCTGTTATAATTGAATATTTGAGCCATATGCGGTATGTCGGCAAAAGGCAGCAAGCCGACCGCCGCCACCGTGAAGGTGCAGAAAATAATTGTGAAGGTATGGTACCGCTTAAGGGCAATTTTTCCGAAAATGCTGTATGCCGCGTATCCGATACCCGCTCCAAGCCCGCACAGAAGCGCAGGCACACTTATATTGCCGCCGGCAAAACCGCTGGCAAGAGCGCAGCCGGGCAGCGCGATAACAAGTGCCAGCAGCTTTTGAGCCGTGATTTTTTCCTTAAAGAACAAGGCGGACATAAGCATTACAAAACATGGCGCAGTGTAGAGCAGGACAGACGCCGCGGACAGCGTTGTAAGCTGAATTGCCATAAAGTAGCAGACATTAAAGAACAATATGCTAACAATTCCTGTGCCTAAAAATATCCAAAGGTCCCTAAGTCTTATGCGCAGCAGAGAGCGGTCCTTAACCAGGAGAAACATTCCCATTAAGACCGCTGTGATAATGCTTCGTATAAAAGTGATCTGTATTGTGTTAAATCCGAGTTCGTTCAGGGTTCTGGTGAAAATTCCGATAATTCCCCATTCGGACGCCGCTGTCAATATCATGATCACGGATACAGCCGTTTTGTTTTTCATAAGTCTACCCTTTCCGCAAAGGCATAAGCGCGATTGCTAAGTGAATTATAGCATTGCAATATTTTTTTGTCAATTGCAGATATTATTCAGCTTGCAAAATTCGATGTTTTGGTGTATTATATTAGCAAGAAGTAAACTTATCTGAAAGAGGATGATTGAATGAATTATATGCTTACATACAGCGGCGAGCACGTCACTCCTCTTGAGCCGAAAGCGGAGCAGATACATATCGTTGATATAGCTCATGCTTTATCTTTTCTGTCGCGCGCCGGCGGACATCTTAAACGTTTTTACACCGTGGCGCAGCACTCGATAAACTGCGCCAAAGAGGCTGAGGCAAGAGGATACAGCGCGAGAGTGTGCCTTGCCTGTCTGCTGCATGACGGCAGCGAGGCGTATCTTTCCGATATAGTCCGCCCGATCAAGGACGCGCTTACAAACTACCTGAAGATAGAAAAGAGCTTGCAGGAATGCATTTACAAAAAATATGGTCTGGGCGATTTGACAGATGAGGAGCGGCAGCTTGTGAAAAGCGTGGATGATGATGTGCTTTACCATGAATTTCTTAACATAAACGAGGTGCGTCTCAGCGATGAGGAGCCGCAGTTATGCGGAAATCCGGACTTCTCACAAAGATCGACAACAGAGACCGAGGCTGAATTCAAAATAATGTTTGAGAGGCTTTTGCAAAGAGCCGGCATTAATGAGACTTAATATAAAAAAGAGGTAACATAATTGGAGAGATACAGAGAGATTGAAAGGTCAATAATAACCACCTACCGTAAATCCGTGTGGAAGCGATTTATTTCGGGAATAAATCGCTATAAGCTGATTAACGAGGGGGACAAAATCGCAGTGTGCATTTCGGGCGGCAAGGACTCGATGCTTATGGCAAAGTGCGTTCAGGAACTGCATCGGCACGGGGTGGTCCCTTTCGAGGCGGAATACATTGTAATGGACCCTGGTTATAATCCGGAAAACCGGCGATTGATCTTGAATAATGCGGAATTGTTGAACATTCCGATACGGATGTTCGAAACGCCTATATTTGACTCGGTCGTAAACGTCAGCGATCATCCGTGCTATCTTTGCGCAAGAATGCGGCGCGGTTATCTTTATAAAGAGGCGCAAAGGCTTGGCTGTAATAAAATAGCGTTGGGTCACCACTTTGATGATGTAATTGAAACAATACTTATGGGAATGCTGTACGGCGCACAGATCCAGACAATGATGCCGAAACTTCACAGCACAAATCATCCCGGAATGGAACTTATACGTCCGATGTATATGGTCAAGGAACAGGATATTATCAACTGGTCCGAACATAACGATCTCAGGTTTATCAGATGCGCCTGCCGCTTTACCGAAAACAACGCCGCTTGCGGAGACGGCATAGGAGAGTCCAAACGGCTTGAGATGAAAGAGCTTATAAAAACATTCCGCAGGACCAATCCTTATATTGACATGAATATATTCAACAGTGTGCAGGATGTGAATTTATCTACAATAATCGGCTACCATAAAAACGGAATAAAATATAACTTTTTGGATGATTACGAGGAGTAAAAATGCTTAACAGATTTTCAAGAACAGAGCTGCTTCTGGGAAAAGACGGAATGGAAAAACTTAAAAACGCGCGTGTTGCGGTGTTCGGAGTCGGAGGCGTCGGAGGTTATGCGATAGAGGCTTTGGTCAGAAGCGGCGTCGGAACGATAGATATATTCGATAACGACAAGGTGAGTCTTACGAACATTAACCGTCAGATTATTGCCACAGACGAGACCGTGGGCAGATATAAAGTTGACGTGATGCGGGAGCGGGCGCTCTCGATAAATCCTGACGTAATAATAAACATTCATAACTGTTTTTTTATGCCGGACAATGCCGATCAGTATGATTTTTCGCCATACACATACGTCATAGACGCGATAGACACTGTAACCGGCAAGATCGAGATAATAATGCGCGCCCAAAATGCCGGTGTTCCGGTGATAAGCTGTATGGGTGCGGGCAACAAAAAAGACGCATGGCGCTTTGAGGTTGCTGATATTTATGACACATCTGTGTGTCCTCTCGCAAGGACCATGCGCCGAGAACTGAAGCGAAGAGGAGTTAGAAGTCTTAAGGTCGTGTATTCCAAGGAGGAACCGATAGAACCGTTTTCGGATGAATGTG
>CANQKP010000068.1 GCA_947624495.1 uncultured Monoglobus sp.
ACCTCTCAGTTCGGCTACCGATCGTCGCCTTGGTGGGCCTTTATCCCGCCAACCAGCTAATCGGACGCGAGTCCATCTTCAGGCGAATTTCTTTGATTGTTATACCATGCGGTATTCCAATATCATGCGGTATTAGCATCCCTTTCGAAATGTTGTCCCCCTCCTGAAGGCAGGTTACTCACGCGTTACTCACCCGTCCGCCGCTTTCCATATCCAAATTCGTTCCGAAGAATTCCTTCAAATATTTCTCGCTCGACTTGCATGTGTTAGGCACGCCGCCAGCGTTCGTCCTGAGCCAGGATCAAACTCTCGATAAATGTTGTAATACAAACCATCTTTTTTGATGTCTTATATTCGTATCTATCGTCAGTCTGTTTAGCTCTTTTAAACTATTAACTAACGTTCGGTAAGCTTCTCGCTTACCTTGTAAAGTTCGCTTTGAACCTTTTGGAATTGACAAGTTCTTACCCTAATTCTCATTAGAATTTTTCCTTGTGCAATTTCGTCATAACAGTGTGTTCTTTTCAAACACTACTGTTACCGCTTTTCCACTATTTATTTTTCAAACACCTCGTCGCAACTCGCCTCTTGGCTTGTTTTGCCGCTTGCGGCAAAACTGCGCTCTTGCCGGCGGTTGCTCCTCTCAAATTGAAACCCTTCGGCTTTCAATTTGTTTTTTGGAGCACTTCCTCTTTATTTAGAGATGCTCCACTTAAATTAAAAGTATTCAACTTTTAATTTTTTGCGCGTCTTGGACCCCGTCCTGTGTCACGCTGGGTGTTTTTATACACTTTTGCGTTTCACAATCCTGTTCGCTTCGCGCTTCGCTGCTATCTCCGTAGCAACTTTTTAAGTTTACCACATCTTTTCCTTCTTGTCAAGCTATTTTTTAATCTTTTTTAAAAAATTTTTTGATAAGCCGATGCGGTTTTCTGAGTTTTAAAAGCTGTCCCTTTTTCGGAACAGCTTCATTATACTATCATCTTATTTCCCTTTTGTCAATATTTTTATTACATCTTTTTTCCCTTTTTTTCATTTTTATTTATTTTGCCTTATCAGCTGCTCCCTATCTCTATCACTTATTGTCAATTTCTACTATTCCGTTGTTCTAATTTGAGTTGCGACGTACTCTAACTTCGGTAAAATTCCGAAATGTTTAATCAATAGATAATAACTCCGACTGCCGCGCCGCACAATATATAGACTATCGGATGGATTTTCTTGAGCGGTTTTATATACAGCAAAACCAGAGTTGCCGCGCAAATGATCAATCCCTTTGGATCGAACAAATTCATTATGTTATGAGTTTCGGAAAATCTGTCAATGGTCAGCACCGCCACCTTCAGCACCTGAAACGCAGCGGCAGCGATCAATCCGGCAACCGCCGGACGCAAACCGTAAAACGCGTGCTTGACCAACTTGTTTTCTTGAAACTTCTGCAAAAAACCAGCGATGATTATTATCACGATAAGAGACGGTAGCACCAGTCCCACAGTCGCGGTTATTGAGCCAAGGACTCCGCCCACTGTAAATCCTGTGTAGGTCGCCATGTTTACGCCCATCGGTCCCGGGGTAGACTCCGATATGGCAATCATATTTGAAATATCGTCAATCGAAATCCACTGAGGATATCGCGCTGACATATCATATATAAAAGGAAGCGTTGCCAAACCCCCGCCCACCGCGAAAAGTCCGGTCTTGAAAAATTCATAAAACAAAAGCAGATATGTCATTATTCCCTGCACCTCCCAAGACGACCGGCAATAAGTCCCACGACCAAGGCGCCTATTACCACATAAACGGAAGATATACCAAAAATTCCCGCAAGCACAAACGCAAGCACAAAAATCACAAATCCGGTAAGGTCCTTAACTCCGGATCTGAAAAACTTGACCACCGCCTGAATGATCAGAGCCGTAACAACCGCGCGCACTCCCGCAAAAGCGTGCCGCACTGCGTCGATCTCCGCAAAATTCTGCAAAAACGCCGCGATCAGCATAATTATGATCAATGACGGAAAAACAACGCCGGCAGTGGCAGCGACTGCACCGGGTATTCCTTTGTTCTTATAGCCTATAAACGTAGCGGTATTAACTGCAATTATTCCGGGAGTACACTGACCTACGGCGAAATAGTTCAGCAGTTCCTCGCTTGTCGCCCACTTCTTTGAGTTTACCACTTCCCGCTCCAGCATCGGGAGCATCGCATAACCTCCGCCGAAGGTCATGATCCCGACCTTTGCAAACGTCACAAACATTTCAAACAGCTTTCGCATAACAGTCTCCTTTTTACAGCACAATCTTATTATATCTTACCATATATTATATAAACTGTAAATACACAAAAAAATATTTATGCATACTCTATTTTTGTTACTTTTTTGCGCGCAGAGATATTGACAATCTTTTATCGGTTGTTGTATAATAATTAAATGGTTTATAAAAAGACAAAGGAGATGCGTAATAATATGATAAAAAACGGTGCCGACATCGTTTTGGAATGTTTGCTTGAGCAAGGCGTTGACACCGTCTTCGGCTATCCCGGAGGCGCGATACTTAATGTATATGACGCATTTTATAAATATTCGGATAAGATACGGCATATTCTGACCTCTCATGAGCAGGGTGCGGCGCACGCCGCTGACGGTTATGCCAGAAGCACCGGAAAGGTTGGCGTGTGCGTTGCCACATCGGGTCCCGGAGCCACAAATCTGGTAACCGGTATAGCGACTGCTTATATGGACTCTGTTCCGATTATAGCTATCACCTGCAACGTCGCTAACAGCCTTCTGGGAAAAGACAGCTTTCAGGAAGTTGACATTGTGGGCATAACGATGCCTGTCACCAAACATAACTTTTTGGTAAAGAGCGCCGAGGATATCGCCCCGGTTTTCAGAAAAGCGTTTAAGATCGCCGCCTCCGGCAGACCGGGTCCGGTTCTGATCGACATAACAAAGGACGCCACGGCAGGCGAGGCGGAGTACATCAAGGAAATACCCGAAAGAATTGACAATTATAAGCTCGAAAGCGGCGTTAAGGATTTTGACAAGGTTATTGATATGATCAATAAATCCGAGCGTCCTCTTATTATGGCGGGCGGCGGCGTTATCGCGTCCGGCGCGTCTAAGGAGCTTAAGAAGCTGCAGGAGACTGTTGACGCGCCTGTAACGCTGGCGACAATGGGTCTCGGCGCTTTTCCCGCAAGCGATCCGGCGTTTACGGGTCTTATCGGTATGCACGGTTCAAAGACCACCTCGCTTGCCGTTAAGAACTGCGATCTGCTTATAAATATCGGTTCAAGATTTTCAGACAGAGTTATCTGTGACCCGGACACTTTTGCAAGAAATGCAAAAATCGTTCATATAGATGTTGACAAGGCGGAGATCAACAAAAACATTTTTGTTGACGCAAAGATCATCGGCGACGCCAGAGCAGCGCTTGACGAGCTTAACAAGAGACTCCGCAGGAAAGAGCATCCCGATTGGATGAAACAGATCGCGGAATGGAAAAACGAATATCCCGTTAAGTACAGCGGCGAAGGCGCCTTTAAGCCGGACGATATTATTAATGAGATCAGACGGCAGGCAGGCGATGACGCATACCTCGTAACCGACGTCGGTCAGCACCAGATGTGGGCGGCGCAGTTCTTCGGCGTTGAAAAGCCGCGGCACTTCCTTTCGTCAGGCGGTTTGGGTACAATGGGCTACGGCGTTGGCGCGGCGATCGGCGCGCAGGCGGCGCATCCCGACAGCGTGGTCGTCAATATATCGGGCGACGGCTGCTTCCATATGAACCTGCAGGAGCTGTCAACCGCCGCGACCCAGAAGCTGCCGATCATCGACGTTGTTATGAACAACAACGTACTCGGCATGGTCCGTCAGTGGCAAAAACTGTTTTACGGCGAGCGCTTCTCTTCCACGACCCTCAACAAGCCGACCGACTACGAAATGGTGGCAAAGGGACTGGGAGCAAACGCCTTCACGGTTACAAATATGGATGAACTGAGATCGGCGGTAAGCAAGGCTGTCGCCAACCGGACCCAGCCCACGGTCATAAACTGCCTGATCGACCAGGATTATAATGTTCTGCCCATGGTTCCGGGCGGAGAGTCGATTGAAGAACCCATAATTGAGATAACACCGGACGGCAAGGAGGTAAGATAATATGAGCGCAAACAAAGCCAAAATGCACGTTCTTTCAATTCATGTAGAAAACCACGCCGGAGTGCTGAGCCGGATCGCCGGTCTGTTCTCAAGGCGTATGTACAATATTGACAGTCTCTCTGTCGGCGAGACTGAGGATCCGAAGATCTCACGCATGACTATCGTTACCAAAGCTGATGACAATACATTTCATCAGATACAAAATCAGCTGGCGAAGCTTGAGGATGTCAAGCACATATGTGAGCTTAAGAAAGATCAGTCGGTTCTGCGCGAACACGTGCTTATAAAGGTCAACGCCAAGGACTCAACCGCGATCATGCAGATATGCCAGATCTTCAGAGCCAATGTGGTCGATGTTTCAAAGAAGCTGCTGACGCTGGAACTGACAGGCGGACCCAGTAAGATCAACGCATTCATTGATCTTATGGAGCAGTTTGAAATCGAGGGTCTCGTGCGCACGGGTCTTACCGGTCTTAAGCGCGGAAGCACAACCGAAGCTGAGGCTAATATGCAGGAAAAATAATTAATTATATATAAAAATTGGAGGTTTTATAAATGGCAAAATTATATCATGAAAGCGACTGCAATATCGGTTTGCTTAACAACAAAACGGTTGCGATCATCGGCTACGGAAGTCAGGGTCACGCTCACGCGCTCAATCTTAAAGAGAGCGGCGTAAACGTTATTGTCGGTCTTTATCCGGGAAGCAAGTCCTGGAAGACCGCCGAAGAGGCAGGCTTTAAGGTTTACAATTCGGACGAGGCTGCCGCGAAGGCCGACATCATCATGATACTTATCAACGATGAGAAGCAGGCAAAGCTTTATGAGGAGAGCATCAAGCCCAACTTACAGCCCGGCAATGTTCTTGCCTTTGCTCACGGATTTAACATCCACTTCCAGCTTATTACTCCCCCTAAGGATATCGACGTTATCATGATCGCCCCCAAGGGTCCCGGTCACACGGTGCGCAGCGAGTATGTTGCGGGCAAGGGCGTTCCCTGTCTTGTAGCGGTTGAGCAGGATGCCACCGGCAACGCTATGGATATCGGACTGGCATATGCTGCCGGTATCGGCGGTGCGAGAGCCGGCGTTCTTGAGACAACATTCAAAATGGAGACCGAAACAGACCTGTTCGGCGAACAGGCGGTACTGTGCGGCGGTGTTACAGCCCTGATGCAGGCGGGCTTCGAGACACTGGTCGAGGCGGGCTATGATCCCCAGAACGCTTACTTTGAGTGCATCCATGAGATGAAGCTTATCGTTGACCTTATCTATCATGGCGGCTTCAGCGAGATGAGACACTCAATTTCCGATACGGCGGAGTACGGCGACTATGAGATCGGCAAGAGAATTATTACCGAGGACACCAAGAAGGAAATGAAGAAGGTCCTGGCTGAAATTCAGGACGGCACCTTCGCAAAGAGCTGGATCACCGAAAACGCGGTCAATCGTCCGCACTTCAACGCTACGCGCAGGATCAAGGCTGATCATCAGCTGGAGCACGTTGGCAGAGAGATCAGAAAGCTCTATTCCTGGAACGACGAGAAATAGTTTTGTACTTATCAAGGGCGGCGGCAGACGACCGCCGCTCTTTCCGACTATAGCGCAAAGGAGAGTGTGACCGCTTGAATATCGAAACCCGCTTCGGCGGCAGACGCGAAAAGAACATAGAAGTATTTGACTCGACACTGAGAGACGGCGCTCAGGGCGAAGGGATATCGTTTTCGATCGATGATAAGCTTAATATCGTGAAGGCGCTTGATTATGTGGGCGTTGATTACATAGAAGCCGGGAACCCCGGTTCAAATCCCAAAGACCTTGAATTTTTTGAAAAAATAGACCAAAGCAAAATGCACCGGGCAAAGCTGGTGGCTTTCGGTTCTACCTGCCGCAAGGAAACAATGCCGGAAAGTGACGAAAACTGCGCCTCTCTGCTTTCAGCGGGTACCGATGTTGTGGCGATCTTCGGAAAATGCTGGGATCTCCACGTGACCGATATAATCAAGACGTCCCTTTCCGAAAACCTGCGCATGATATATGACACCGTAAAGTTCTTTAAGGACAGCGGAAAAACGGTTATATTCGACGCCGAGCATTACTTTGACGGGTTCAAGCACAATCCCGACTATGCTAAATCAGCTCTAAACTCCGCTGTTGAAGCAGGAGCCGACAGGATTGTTCTTTGCGAAACCAACGGCGGCTGCCTTCCGGACGAGGTTGAAAGTATTACCGCCGAAACCTGCACCGCTTTTCCGAACTCTGTGGTCGGCATACACTGCCACAATGACAGCGGCTGCGCGGCGGCAAATACTATGGCTGCGGTCAAAGCCGGAGCAAGGCACATACAGGGTACTTACTTAGGCTATGGCGAACGCTGCGGAAACGCCAATCTGTCCACTGTTATGCCGAATTTGCAGATCAAGCAGGATTACTGCTGTGTGCCGGTCAAAAACTTAGAACGGTTCACCAGGACCGCCCGCTGGATCTCGGAGATCGCCAATCAGTCGCTGTTTAAGGGTATGCCCTACGTTGGCGGCTCGGCATTCTCGCACAAAGCCGGAATGCATATTGATGCGGTGGCAAAGGAATCGATTTCCTTTGAGCATATCAGTCCGGAAAGCGTAGGTAACGAGCGCAGATTTTTAATGAGCGAGGTCGCCGGACGAGGCACCGTACTCAAAAAAATCAGCAAAATAGCGCCCGAACTTACCAAAAATTCTCCGGAGATCGCGGAGATCTGCGCGAGGGTCAAGCAGCTTGAGTATGAAGGATATTCCTTTGAGGCGGCGGAAGCCAGCTTTGAGCTGCTGGTCAAAAAGGTACTCGGAATAAAGAAAAACTTTTTTACGCTCAACTATTTTAAGACAATAGTCGAGCCGGAGGAAAATGCTTTCAGCGCCTCCGCTATTATTAAAATCACGGTTGGCGACAAGACCGAGATCACCGCTGCGGAAGGAAACGGACCTGTACACGCTTTGGACAACGCCTTAAGACGAGTGCTTGAGGGATTTTATCCGCAGCTCGGAGACGTTCATCTGACCGACTATAAGGTAAGGGTTTTAGAGCCGCAGCAGGCAACCGGCGCAAAGGTGCGCGTTCTTATCGAGAGCGCGGACGAATCGGGAAGCTGGACAACGGTCGGAGTGTCCGCCGACGTTATAGCCGCTTCCTGGATAGCTCTGGTGGAATCGGTCGAATATAAATTAATGAAGGAGGAATAAAACATGGGTATGACAATGACACAAAAAATTCTGGCAAGTCACGCGGGTCTTGACTCGGTTAAGGCGGGTCAGCTCATACGCGCCAAGCTGGATATGGTTTTGGGAAACGATGTCACGACCCCGGTGGCTATCAAAGAATTCAAAGCCGCCGGCTTTGACAAGGTTTTCGACAAGGACAAGGTCTCTATCGTTCTTGACCATTTTACACCCAACAAGGACATAAAATCGGCGGAACACTGCAAAATGTGCCGTGAGTTTGCCGGCGAGAAGGACGTTACCAATTTTTATGACGTTGGCAAGATGGGCGTTGAACACGCGCTTCTGCCTGAAAAAGGCTTGGTCGCTCCCGGTGAAGTTATAATCGGCGCGGACTCCCACACCTGCACATACGGCGCGGTAGGCGCGTTTTCCACAGGCGTCGGCTCCACCGACATGGCTGCCGGTATGGCAACGGGAGAGGCATGGTTCAAAGTGCCGTCCGCTATCAAGTTTAACTTAACCGGAAAGCCCGCGAAGTGGATCTCCGGGAAAGACGTTATCCTGCACATAATCGGCATGATAGGGGTTGACGGCGCGCTTTATAAATCAATGGAATTCGGCGGCGACGGTCTTAAATATCTTTCTATCGACGACCGCCTGACAATGGCTAATATGGCGATAGAGGCGGGCGGCAAGAACGGAATATTCGAGGTTGACGATGTTACCCGCGCGTACCTTGACGAGAGAGTTGACAGAGAGTACACAGTCTACACTGCTGACGAAGACGCGGAATACGACGCGGTTTACGATATCGACCTGTCAGCGCTTAAGCCGACGGTCGCATTCCCGCATTTGCCTGAGAATACCAAGACGATTGACGAGGTCGGCGAGGTCAAGCTCGACCAGTGTGTGATCGGCTCCTGCACCAACGGCAGACTTGAGGATCTCGAAAAGGCAGCTGAGATATTTAAGGGCAGACACGTGGCAAAGAACATAAGAGCGATAATAATCCCCGCCACTCAGAAGATCTACCGCGACGCAATGAAGGAAGGTCTGTTTGACATATTTATGGATGCCGGCTGCATAATCTCTACACCCACCTGCGGTCCCTGCCTTGGCGGACATATGGGAATTTTAGCAAAAGGGGAGAGAGCGATCTCCACATCCAACAGAAACTTTGTCGGCAGAATGGGTCATCCCGAATCCGAGGTTTATCTGGCAAGTCCGGTCGTAGCCGCGGCGTCAGCCATAAAGGGTTACATCTGCGGACCCGACGAAATATAGAAAGGAGTGAGCCAAATGAACGCAAAAGGAAAAGTACATAAGTATCTTGACAACGTTGACACAGACGTAATTATCCCCGCCCGTTATCTGAACTCTTCGGAACCTTCGGAGCTTGCGGCGCACTGTATGGAGGATATTGACGCGGACTTCGTAAACAACGTTAAGCCGGGCGATATTATGGTTGCCCGCAACAACTTTGGCTGCGGCTCATCCCGTGAGCACGCTCCAATCGCGATCAAGGCGTCCGGCATAGGCTGCGTTATAGCGGCGACCTTCGCGAGAATTTTCTACCGCAACGCGATAAATATAGGACTTCCTATCATGGAATGTCCCGAAGCGGCGGAGAATATCAACGCCGGAGACGAGGTTGAGGTTGACTTTGACACAGGAGTGATCCGCGACATAACCACCGGCAGAGAGTTCAAAGCCGAACCCTTCCCGGAGTTTATCAAAGATATAATAAACAAAAACGGACTGCTTAATTCACTTAAATAGGACAGTAAACAAACGGCGGACAGACCGCCTTTGCGGAAATTTCACACCGCATGGGTGAATATCAGCCGCCGTCCAATTCGCAATATTTAGAAAGAAGGAAATAACTATGAACATTAAATTAGCGGTGGTAAAAGGCGACGGAATAGGTCCTGAAATCATTAACGAGGCTGAAAAAGTCCTCGATAAGATAGGCGAAAAATACGGTCACAGCTTTGAGTACACCGATATTCTCGCCGGCGGCTGCGCCATTGATGAGACCGGCGTTCCGCTGCCCGAAGACTCCGTAAAAATCGCAAAAGCCTCCGACTCGGTGCTTTTAGGCGCGGTAGGCGGTCCCAAATGGGACACACTTCCCGGTCATCTGAGACCCGAAAAGGCTTTGCTTGGTCTGCGTTCGGAGCTTGGTCTGTTCGCTAACATCAGACCCGCAAAGCTCCATGACGCACTCGCCGGCGCCTGCCCGCTCAAACCCGAAATTTCGGAAGGCGGACTTGATCTGGTTATCGTGCGCGAACTTACCGGCGGTCTGTACTTCGGCGACAGAGGCAGACGCAATGAAAAGAGCGGCAACGAGGAAGCCTACGATGAACTTAAATACTCAGTAAACGAGATCAAGCGCATAGGCAGAGTGGCGTTTGAGCTTGCAATGAAACGCGACCGCAAGAAGGTCACCAGCGTTGACAAGGCAAACGTGATCGAGACCTCGCGGCTGTGGCGCGAGACTATGCATAAGCTTGCGAAAGAATATCCTGAGGTTGAGTATTCCGATATGCTGGTTGACAACTGCGCTATGCAGCTTGTGAGAAATCCCGGTCAGTTTGACGTTATCGTAACCGAAAATATGTTCGGCGACATTTTGTCTGACGAAGCGAGCATGACCACAGGCTCGATAGGTATGCTGCCCTCTTCCTCTCTGGGAGACAGCTCGCTCGGTATGTACGAGCCTATCCACGGAAGCGCTCCGGACATCGCCGGTCAGAACGTGGCAAACCCGATTGCGACAATTCTTTCGTGCGCGATGATGCTGCGTGACAGCTTTGGTCTTATGGACGAGGCGAAAAACATTGAGGACGCAGTTACAAACGTCTTAAACGACGGCTACAGAACCGCTGACATAATGGACGACGGCGGAAAACTTCTCGGCACCCGCGAAATGGGCGACATAATAGTAAAGTACATAGGCTAAATAAAAAAACACATCAAAATTGGCTCCCATATCTAACGGGGAGCCGATTTTAAATTGCAGTAAAAGCGTTTTCAAAACATAGTTTTTCAACACGCAAAAGCGGCGGAGCGTTTGCTCCGCCGCCTTTATTATTGTTTACTTAACGGTTTTTAACTCTGGACATTATCGCCGCAGCTTCCGCACGCGTCGCGGGCGACTTCGGCATGAACATTCCGTCAGATCCCGTAAGTATTCCCTGCTCGGTCAGCGCCGATACAAACGGCAGCGCGTATGCTTCTATATCTGCCGCATCGGTGTAGCCTGCTGCCGCATCCGAGCTTAAGTTCAGATATCTTCCTACTATCGCCGCTATCTGCTCGCGGGTAATATTGTCATTCGGACTGAATGTCGTCTCGCTCGTTCCGTTTACAATGCCCGCCGCTTCCGCAGCCGCTACATACGGCGCGAACCAGTCATCCGCCGCAACATCCGCAAACGTCGCTGTTCCGCCGGGAGTTATTCCAAACAGCATTACCGCTATCTTTGCAAACTCCGCTCTTGTGATGTTATCCTCAGGCACGAACATTGTGGGCGTCTCT
>CANQKP010000069.1 GCA_947624495.1 uncultured Monoglobus sp.
GCGTCCGGGTCGGCGGAAAGTTCGGTGTAGTCGCCCTCTCTGCCCTGCGCCTTAAGGAATTCTCTGGTCGTTTCGTCCGAGGGGAATATTGACGTGGTGGCGCCCAGCTCGGCACCCATATTCGTGATAGTGGCGCGTTCCGGAACCGAAAGGGTCTTAACGCCCTCGCCGCAGTACTCGATAACCTTGCCGACTCCGCCCTTTACGGACATGATGCGCAGGACCTCAAGTATAACATCCTTGGCTGCGACCCAGGGGCTGAGTGAGCCGGAAAGCTCCACCTTAACAATTTTCGGGTATGTAATATAGTAAGTTCCGCCGCCCATTGCAACCGCAACGTCCATACCTCCGGCGCCTATGGCGATCATGCCTATGCCGCCGCCCGTGGGAGTGTGGCTGTCGGAGCCTATCAGGGTCTTGCCGGGAATGCCGAAGCGCTCCAAGTGTACCTGATGACAGATACCGTTGCCGGGACGCGAAAAGTAAATTCCGTGTTTTTTGCAGACACTGCCTATAAATCTGTGGTCATCGGCGTTTTCAAAGCCGCTTTGCAGTGTGTTGTGGTCAATATACGCCACCGATTTTTCAGTCTTGACTCTGGGTACTCCCATAGCCTCAAACTCAAGATAAGCCATAGTTCCGGTCGCGTCCTGAGTCAGAGTCTGGTCTATCCTGATCCCGATCTCGCTGCCCTTTTTAGGCTCGCCTTCAACTATGTGGCTTTGCAAAATCTTTTCTGTTAGCGTCAAACCCATTATCATCATCTCCTGTTCTAAAACTTGATAAAATCTCTCTTAAATATTTTATAATATAAGCCCCCTATTGTCAAGGGAAACGTTATAATTTTAACAAAAAATATGTGATTGAAAAACGCAAAATATATATTGACAAAGTATATACATTGGTATATACTTATATTGATCATTAATGAAAGGATATTTGTCTATGAGAACAGTAATTCAGAAGTGGGGAAACAGCCAGGGGATAAGAATACCCAAGGCATTTTTAGATGCGATGGGAATGAGGGAGAACGATACCGTAGAGCTTGAGAGGCGCGACAACAGTATTGTTATAACTCTGCCAAAGCGGAAAGAGGTTACGCTTGAGTCAATTTTTGAAGGTTACGACGGCGGTTATAAACCGGAAGAATATGATTGGGGAAAACCGGTCGGCAAAGAGGTGTGGTAATGGAGAATACGATTTTTAAGCAGGGAGACATTGTTTACATGGATTTTTCTCCTCAGTCCGGACATGAACAGGCAGGGCGGCGACCGGCGGTGGTACTCAGCAGCGGTTTGTTTTTTGAAAGGACCGGAATGTGCATAGTGTGTCCTATTACAAATACCGACAATAAATTTCCGCTCCACATTCCTCTTGACAATAGGACAAAAACCACCGGCGTTGTTTTATGCGAACACGTGAAAAGCTTAGACGCAGTCAGCCGCAATGCGCGGTTTGAGGAAAGAGTCCCTAAAGATATTATCGAGAAGATAATACTTTACATAAAAGCGTTTTTCGCATAATAGCATTCCTGTGGCGGACCAAACCAAAAATGCCTCCCCCTTTTAAAGGAAGGGGAGGCAAGCGGGCGGCAGATTGCCGCCCCTATGGTTTGGGTGAATGATATTTCAGTCCATAAAATCATATGCTTTCACCAAAAACTATTTTGCTTTAAATGACGTGTCGTCCCCAACATAGCAAAAAGGCGGATTGTGACGAGGCGGAAAAGCCGCAAGAGCTTTTTCTACAGCAGGAGAGCCTTTTTTTCCAACAAGCGCGGGGATAACATAACGTTTATGCGCTGTTTAACCGCACGTATTTCCTATTTCCTAATCACTATTCTCTATGTTCCAACAATCGCGCGGACAGCGCAACATTTGCGTACTGTTTTATCTTCGCGTAGTTACTAATTGCTAATCACTAATCGCTACGTTAGCAGGCAGTGTATATTTGCTTGTACTGGTTCTTGCTGTCCGGTGTGAGTACAAAAAAGTTTTTCTTCATGATTATGGCTTTGTCGCCGCCGAACATATCTATATATTCGTCAATATATCCGTCAATTTCGTCAAGGTCGGCTTTGGTCGCCTTTCGGGTGTTTATCTGAGGCGGAATGTCAAACGGCAGTTCTTCGCATCTTAAATAGATTTTGCCGCCGTGCATTCCGGTGGCGCAGAACCGCTCCACAACCGTCTTTTTGTCATCGTGACCCAAGCCCAGTACGATTATGTAGCCGCCTGCCTGGTATTCGCCGAGGAAGCTGCCCGCTCTGCCGCCGATTACAAGGACCGGAATTTTGTCCTTGTATGCCTTCATGTGTATTCCGGCGCGGTAGCCGGCATCGCCTTCAACGAAAATCTTGCCGCCTCTCATGGCGTAGCCCGTGGCGTCGCCCGACGAACCGTGGATCGAGATAACGCCGTCGTTCATGGTGTCGCCGGTCGCGTCCTGCGCGTTTCCGTACACCGTGACGGTCCCGCCGTTTAAGTAAGCGCCGAGAGCGTTGCCGGGAGTGCCGTTTACTATAAGCTCCTTGCCTGAGATCCCGCAGCCGATATAGCGCTGACCCAAGCAGTTGTCGACCTCGATTTTTTTGTCCCGCGTGGCGCGTATCTTTTTGTTGATCTCGTCATAGTAAGTGAGACCCGCGTTAATTTTCATTATTTCGCACCTCCTAAGTCATCTTTCCTGACGGCTCTTGAGAACGCCATTTCCTGCGGCCGCTCCTTTATCGCCTCAAAGTCTATCTCGTCAAGCGGAGTTTGCTCCCGTACAAGACGAGTGTAAATTCCCGCTCTCTCTATCTCGCCGATCAGGATAAATCCGCGCAGCCTGCCGCCGGAGGTAACAAGCTTTTTGTATTTGCTGCCGTCTCTCTTGACATATGCTTCGCCTTCGTAGTCGCCTGCGGTTATCACGTGCAGACCCCAGAAGCCTATCGAGTTCATTGGTATGGCGTCATCATAGAGCTTTTCTCCGCCGCTCATGTTGACTCCCGCCGCGCTGCCCATCATGTAGGCATTCGGAAGGAGCGCCAGCACCTGTTTTTGACCCGTGATGCTGTTAAGACTCTCCGCGCAGTCACCCGCTGCGTACACATCGTCAAGCGTCGTCCTGCACTTAAGGTCGGTGACAATTCCGCGGTTTACCTCACCACCGGCGTCAGCCACAAGCGATGTATTGGCACGGACGCCAACGGCGATAACGACCGCGTCATATTCGATTTTTTTGCCGCTCGACAGGGTCGCGGCGCCGTCTTTGAACTCAGCCACACTGTCGTTTAGGTAAAACTTGACTCCGTGGCTCTCAATGTGTTTTTGGACTATGCCGGAACCCTTCTCGTCCAGAATACTCGGCAGTATTCTGTTTGCGAGATCCACGACCGTCAGACTTTTAACGCGGTCGCTTATGCCCTCGGCGCACTTAAGCCCGATAAGTCCCGCGCCTACTATAAGCACGCGGCTGTCCTTGTCGATTGCGCCCGCTAAGGCTTTGGCGTCGTCCAGAGTCATGAAACTGAATTTCTTTTCGACTGTGTCAAGCCCTTTCATGGGCGGCACGAACGGTGATGAACCGGTGGCAACCAACAGCTTGCCGTAGCCGATCTCTTGCCCGTCGCTGAGCAGTATCGTTTTTTTGTCCGGATTTATCTTTTCGGCTCTTACGCCGAGAATAAGCTCAACATCGTTCTTTTTGTAAAAGTTGGACGGTCTGTAATTAAGCATATTTTTTTCGGTCGTCTTGTTCCATAAAAGATACGAAATCAAAGGACGTCCGTAAACCGTATAATTTTCATCGGTAACCACGCATATGCTGCCCTCGCGGTCGTTTTCGCGAATTCCCTCAATACAGCCAACAGCAGCGGTCGAGTTGCCGATTATCAAGTAATCATAATTCATAATACCACCCTAAATCCTTTCCTCGTATACTATCGCCCTGTTGGGGCAGCCCTTAACGCAGGCAGGCTCTCCCATTTGATTGTCCATACAAAGCTGGCACTTCTGCACGACCGAGTGGTCGCTTGACGGCATTATCGCGCCGTAGGGGCAGGACAGAATACAGGTAAAGCATCCAACGCATTTTTCGGTGTCGATAACCACAACTCCGTCCTTGTCGCGGGAGAGCGCTCCGGAGATGCACCCCTTGATGCAGCGGGCGTCGGAGCAGTGGCGGCAGTTGACAGCAAAGCTGATGCTGTTCCCGCCCTCGACCTGAATTCTCGGATGTATGGTTTTGCCCTTAAGAGCTTTCACCATGTCGTTTATTCCGGAGTTCGCAAATGCGCACTGATATTCACACAAATGGCAGCCGAGGCACCATTCCTCGTTAACGTAAATTCTTTTCATACAGCTCAGCCTCCTTATTCGCCCGCGTGCTTAATGCCGAGGATTTCAAGCTCTTTTTCAGTAAGCCCGATACCTCTGAGCATAAGCCTGTTTCCGCGCAGTGCTTCGATTGAGTTAATACCCATGCCGCCCATCATTTCCTTTATCTCATGCGTCCAGGCGTGGACAAGGTTCACAAGCCTTTCCTTGCCGTCCGCGGGGTTGAGCCGCTTTACCAGTTCCGGCACCTGAGTCGCAATGCCCCAGTTGCACTTGCCCGCCTGACAGCTTCTGCAAAGGTGGCAGCCCATGGCGATAAGAGCCGAGGTCGCTATGTATACCGCGTCGGCGCCCAGCGCTATCGCTTTCACAATGTCCGCGCTGCTTCTGATGCTTCCGCCGACAACAACGGATACCGCGCCGCGTATGCCTTCGTCGCGCAGACGCTGGTCAACGCTTGCCAAAGCCAGCTCAATCGGAATTCCCACGTTATCGCGTATTCTCTTGGGAGCCGCTCCGGTTCCGCCCCTGTAGCCGTCGATTGCGATTATGTCCGCGCCGCTTCGTGCAATTCCGCTGGCGATCGCAGCTACGTTATGGACAGCGGCGATCTTGACGATTACCGGCTTCTTGTAGTCGCTGGCTTCCTTAAGCGAGAACACCAGCTGGCGCAGATCCTCAATTGAGTATATATCGTGGTGGGGCGCCGGGGAAATTGCATCGGTGCCTTCGGGTATCATTCTTGTCTTTGAAATATCATCGACTATTTTCTCGCCGGGCAGGTGTCCGCCGATGCCGGGCTTTGCGCCCTGACCCATTTTTATCTCAATGGCGGCGCCCGCGTTCAGATAGTCCTCATGCACGCCAAAGCGTCCGGACGCAACCTGCACTATTGTGTTCGGTCCGTACTGATAAAAGTCCTCGTGCAGTCCGCCCTCGCCGGTGTTGTAAAGAATTCCCAGCTCTTCGGCGGCGGTGGCGAGGCTCTTGTGGGCGTTGTAGCTTATAGAGCCGTAGGACATTGCCGAAAACATGATAGGAGTCTCAAGTTCCAGCTGGGGAGAGGTTTCGGGAATAATGTTTCCGTTCCTGTCTCTGCGTATCTCCGAAGTCTTTTTGCCGAGGTAGGTTTTTGTCTCCATAGGCTCGCGCAGCGGGTCTATCGAAGGGTTTGTAACCTGAGACGCGTTTATCAGTATTTTGTCCCAATAAACCGGATATTCCTTCGGGTTGCCCATGGCGGACAGCAGCACGGCTCCGGTGCCCGCCTGACGGATAACGTCGCTTATGACCTCGCCCGTCCAGTTGGCGTTTGCTTTAAATGTGTGGTCGCTCTTTACTATCTTAAGAGCGTGGGTCGGACAGATGCATACACATCTTTGACAGTCAACGCAGTTTGTGCTGTCGCTGACCATTTTGTTAAGGTCGCTGTCAAAGCGGTGGACCAGGTTCGCACACTGGCGTTCGCAGGCGCGGCAGCCGATGCACAAATCAGGGTTGCGGACCGCCTCATATTCGGGATATAAGTAGTCTCGTATCATTATTCGTCACCTCCGATCTCTTCCATTGCCTCGTCATAGAGCCGCACGATGACAGGCTCGCCGCCCCTGGGCGACCAGATGTTGTCAAGGTTCGGCTCAACAACGCGCATAGCACATTCCTCGCTTGCAATGTAGACCATGTCGTCCTTCTCTCCGACAACCATGCTGCGGAGCTTGAGTCTGTCATTAAGCGCCATCATGCCGCCGGTAAAGCCCAGCAGAATTGAGAACGGACCCGTAATGAGCAGGCTGCTGAAGGTGTTGCGCAGGAACTTATACCTGCTGCGCTCCGGCTCCTCCATATGGTCTATCGTTGACCAGAACGGCGCTGCCACAACAGCCGCCATTTCCTCAAGGGTAAGCTTTTTCTTGCGAAGCAGGTAATCGGTGATATAGGTGATAACTTCGGTATCGGTGAGCAGGTTGCACTTGTAGCCGTACATCTCGATAAAGCGGCGGTTAGCGTCATAGGACGAGATCTCACCGTTATGTACTATTGAATAATCAAGCATGGCGAACGGGTGCGCGCCGCCCCACCAGCCGGGTGTGTTGGTCGGATAACGTCCGTGAGCCGTCCAGCAGTAGCCGTCGTACTCGTTTAATCTGTAGAACCTTCCGACATCTTCGGGAAATCCAACCGCCTTGAAAACGCCCATGTTTTTTCCGCATGAGAACACATAGCAGCCGTCAAGCCGGGTGTTTATCCTGTTGACGCAGCGCACGACATATTCTTTCTCGTCAAGCTGCGACGAGGCGAGCCTTGTGCGCAGCGGGTCGACAAAATACCGCCAGATCAAAGGTTCGTCCTTGATTTCGGGAATTCGCGTAATAGGGATTTTGGAAAGGTTGATAACGTCAAAATGACGGTCAAGATACCTCTCGCATATCTCCTTAGCCTCGTTGGTCTCGTAGAAAACGTGGAAGGCATACTGATTTTTGTATTCGGGATATATGCCGTAGCCGGCAAAACCGCCGCCCAAACCGTTTGAACGGTCATGCATGACGGATATTGAGTCAATGATCTTTTTGCCGTTAATTCTCGTTCCGCTTTTCGAGAATATACCGGATATAGCGCATCCCGCAGGAATTCTGTTGCCGTTTTCGCCTTCTCTTGTCAGCATTTTTCTTTCTCCTTTCAGCAATAACGATAAGTGATAAGTAAATAGAAAATACGCGTGCAGACTTTGATATGAACACTTGCATATTGCCCGCGGCTACATAAAAACAAATCACATATCGCTTGTATTCCGAGCAAAAAAATTGGCGTTCGCCGCTCAGTGAGCAGACGAACGCCTTTGTTCGGTTTATTCAGTATAACACTATATAAAAAATTTGTCAACAAAAATTTTTCACAAAACAAATAATAAAAAGCGGGTGTTTTTTGTGATGCCCGCCTTTAATCTTCTCTGCGTATGTCCGCGCCGAGGTTTCGGAGTTTGTCGGTAAAGCTCTCATAACCCCGTTCGATGTGTTCAATATTGTGTATTACACTTTTGCCGCCCGCCTTGAGCGCCGCGGCGACCAAAGCGGCTCCCGCACGAAGGTCGGTTGCCCGAACCTCGGCGCCGCTTAAGTGGCGCACGCCTTTTATGAACGCTGCGTTGCCCTCTGTTTTTATTTGTGCGCCCATACGGCACAGTTCCGGAATGTGCGTAAAGCGGTTTTCAAATATAGTTTCGACCACCATGCCGCTGCCGTCTCCTGTTGTGAGCAGCGCCATTGCCTGAGCCTGAAGGTCTGTGGGGAAGCCGGGATACGGCATTGTTTTTATATCCACCGCCTTTGGTCTGCCTGAAGGATGAAGGTCGATAAAGTCGCTTCCCGCTTCGCAGTCAAAGCCCATTTCTCCGAGCTTTGCCAAAAGCGGCTTAAGATGCTTCGGCTCCGCATTGCGGACAATAAGCTCAGTGCCAAGTCCGGCAGCGAAAACAAGAAACGTTCCCGCCTCAATGCGGTCCGGGATTATCGTATGTTCGCAGCCGTGCAGCCGAGGCGTGCCCGTGATCGTGACGGTGTCGGTTCCGGCTCCGCTCACCTTGGCGCCCATTCCGTTTAAAAAATCGGCAAGATCGCAGATCTCAGGCTCGTTGGCAGCGTTTAAGATCGTGGTCGCGCCGTCGGCAAGGCAGGCGGCGGTCATTAGATTTTCGGTGGCTCCTACGCTGGGAAAGTCAAGATATATCCGGCAGCCGGTGAGACCTGACGGCGCCGAGGCTTCAATAAAGCCGTGTCCCTGTCGTATCTTCGCGCCCATTGCGGTAAATCCTTTAAGATGCAGGTCAATAGGTCTCGCCCCAATCTTGCAGCCGCCGGGCAGGGGGATTTTTGCTTTGCCGAACCTCGCCAAAAGTGGAGCCATGATCAGAACCGACGCCCTGAGTTTTGAGAACATTTCATAGCCGCAACTCCGCTTGGGACGGCTTATGTCCGCCGATATGACCACCGAGCCGTCCGGCTCTCTTTGGACGGCGCAGCCCAGCGATGATATGATATCACACATTACCATGGTGTCCGAAAGTCGGGGAAGGTTATGGATGCGCGAGCAGTCCGCGCTGAGCAGCGCCGCCGTCATAATCGGAAGCGCTGAGTTTTTAGAGCCGCTTATGTTAACGCTGCCGCCGAAATTCTTCGGCGAACCGCTTATAATGTAGTTTGCCATAGGTATCATGCCTTTCTGTCCGCCCGTCTGTGCGCATTGACGACAGGCGGACAGCGAGGTCAATGGATAATTATCAAAGCGCTGTTTTTGAGGTGTTTTACATTGTCTCCGTCCTGTCCCCGCTGACATAGGACAGGATGGGAACATAGGTTTTAGCGGTTAAAACCTGAGTAAATGCTGTTGTGATAATTAATGCTGATATTACGGCGTTTTTCATTTTTACCTCCGATCCGAATTGATTTTCGGAACAGTTTTATTTTGACCCGATTTTCTTTTTTTATGACTTTCGGTTTTTTGAAATAATTCGGATATAAATTCAGAAATTTTGTTTGACAAATTAAGACATGAAAGTTATAATTTACATGAGTGTAAATTTCAATGAAGGGAGAATAATATGCGGAAGATAAAAATAAAATCAAACATTTTCGTGAGCTTGAAAAATGGAAAAAATCAAAGTTTCTGACCGTGTTCCTTTCATATTTTGCGGTGGCGTTTATTTTTCTTACCTGCGCCTGCGCGGATCTGGTCGAAAGCAATCTTGCGCGCGACATCGAATGGAAAAATACCATTCAGCAGGACCCCGAATTGATCGCGGAAGCGAACATGAGAGGGGCGGACGCCGTCCATTGATTTGCATAATAAGACTGTAAGGCGGAAGTGAAATGAGAAAGAAAATATATTCCGTAATATTCCATAAAGACAGCCGCGGCTGGACGGGCAGGATCTATGAGATAATTGTCAGCGCTGCGGCGGTCATAAGTATAATACCGCTGATGTTTAAGACATGGCACCCTGTCTTTGGCACGATCGACACCTTTACGCTTTACGTACTGTTCCTGGATTACATACTGCGCTGGTTAGTGCATGATTTCCGCAGCAAGTATAAAAAGCCGTGGGCGTTTTTGGTGTATCCGTTTACGCCTATGGCGATTGTCGGTCTGCTTTGTATGCTGCCGTCCTTTGGCTTTCTCGACCAGAATTTCAGAATTCTGAGAATGTTCAGAATATTCAAGGTCATTCAATATACCAGAATTTTCAATATGGTCATAAGGGTTTTTAAGCGGGAGCGCAAGACCCTGCTTTCGGTGCTGATCATCGCGCTGGGTTACATATTTATATCCGCGCTCGCGATGTTTACAAACGAGCCGGACACTTTCAACACTTTCTACGACGCGATATATTGGGCGACGACCGCGCTGACCACAGTCGGTTACGGAGACGTTTATCCGGTCTCAAATATAGGAAAGCTTATAAGTATGCTGTCCTCGCTTTTCGGCATAGCGATAATCGCTCTTCCCGCCGGTGTTGTCACAGCCGGATTTATGGAGGAGATCAACAGTGCCATAAATGATAGCGAGCTTGAAACACAGCGGGAGCCGGACGAGGGACTTGAAAAGCCCGAAAAAAAAGGATCCGACGAGGTCGGAAAGAGACTGACCGGCGCTTTGACGTATAACCGTAAGCGTTACGCGGCGATCATGCTTTTATGCGTGGCGGTCAATATAGTTTTGTCTGAGACAATGGCTCATGTGAATACGCCTCTTTGGCTGGACGTCACCGGAACGATCGCGGCGACAATAATTTTGGAACCGGGGGCGGGGCTTATCGTTGGTCTTGTAAATAATTTTTTCCGCGCCATATTTATCAGCGACCCCACGAATTTGGTCTACTACGGCATTTCCGCAGCGGTTGCGCTGATCGCGGCGATCATGCTCGACAAAGACGGACATATCGGGCTTAAAAGAGTGATAGTTTCAATAGCGCTGATGATTGCCGCATCGACTCTGCTTTCCGGAGTTTTGAAGTATTGGCAGACCGGCGGCGTTTCCGAAATGTATTGGGAAGATTATTTTTTCGAAGCCGCGGCGGCAGCGGGTTTCGGAACTTTCGCGTCAAGTCTTTTCGGTACTTTTGTCGTAAAAATTCCCGATACGATAGTCTCGGTAATATTAGCGGTCATAATATTTAAGCTTGTTCCCGAAAAATACCGCGGGCGGGCATAAACAGTGCATATCATGTGCGGACAAGCGACATTTTTGTTATGTAACCCAAATCGCAGGAAGCGGGCGGATAATATCCGCCTCTATGTGTGGTCTAACAAAAATACCACGCCAAATCGGCGCGGTATTTGTTTGTTAATTTATAAATCAACTAATAGGATTAAGACATAGTACCCTGTGTCATATTTGCAATGTTTTGTATCATCTCATCACTTATTCCGGCTTTGCGCATATTTGCTATCATTGCATCTATGCCGCGCATTTCGCCTTCTTTTATGCCTTCCTTTATGCCTTCTTTACGGGCTTCGCGTACTACTGCTTTTTGGATCTGTTCATCGTCATACAGTGAAAACATTATATCATGCACCTCGCT
>CANQKP010000070.1 GCA_947624495.1 uncultured Monoglobus sp.
CAGGAGAGCAATCCGGTCTTAAGATCCAGTATACCTATCCATGCTGTTACAAACATACCGGCGTCGTTGTTTTCGCAGAGCTTTTCGTTTGCCGATGTAAATATCTGCTCGACGTCCATACCGCTTTCCGCGAGGTCCTTTATAACCGATTTTGCGCGCATCATAAACATGGCGGCGGGTATTCCTTTGCCTGAAACGTCCGCTATTACAAAGCCCACGGTCGAATTGCTTAACATATAGAAATCATAAAAGTCTCCGCCGACTTCTTTGGCTGTGAACATCTGGGCAAAAACGTCAAATTCTTTGCGTCCCGGAAACGGCGGGAATACGTTCGGAATGGCGGAATACTGGATCTGTTTGGCAAATTCGAGTTCTTTGTCGATCCTTGCCTCGGCGTCCGCGATATACTGCTTAAGAGTATCGACCGTAGAGTTGATGTCATCCGAAAGCGAGGCAAATTCGCGGTTGGTACGGACATCCACTGTCACGTCAAGATCGCCGCCGGTAATTCGCGACAGCGCACTGTTGATTTTTTCTATATTGTTCAGGATGACCCTCTTTATCAGGAAATATATCAGGATAAACAGTATGGCGAATATCAGTACTTCCATAAACAGGCTGAGGTATATCGAAACGTCGCTCATGAACTGCGCTTCGGCTTTCGGGATCGCGCCGAATATATAGTAGCCCTCGACAAAGGCGTACTCGCCTAAATACGGAGTTCCGAAAATTTTTGTCTCAAACTCTGTTTTCTCAGGCGTTGAGTCGGTATCGATCCATATGCCCATCGAGCGGAGGTTCTGTCCCGAATACTCGCTGCCTATTGTGGCGATGTTCCAGTCGCTGTCACAAATCACTATAAAACCGCTGTTGCCAATGTGGCGGTTTTTCGCAATTCTGCCGACAAAGCTGTCTATATCCGCCTTGAAAAGCGTGTGATCGTATCCCACCTGGATAAATCCGCCCTCCGGCAGAGCGATAGCGGCGTATTTCCTGTTTTCTCCGCGATCGTGAGTCTGCGGCATATACCGCTGAACATATGAGTCCGCGCCTCCGTTATTCAGCATCAAAAACTCTCTCGACTGGTCGCCGGAGTTCATGTCAAAACCTATGTAACCCGAAAAATTGCTGTTTACTATAATTCCGTTCTCATCCACAATATTAATTTCCGTTACATTCTGAAGCTCCGCGAGCTGCGTAAGGTATTCCGCGCTTTTGTCAGCCGAGGCAATGTACTCGTTTTCGATCGCTCTGGTCTTTTCCAGCATATTGTCATCCGAAGCGTCGCTGATGTCCCGCACAACATCATTAATACTTGTCGTTATGACCGATTCGGTCTCGGTGTCGGACATTCTGCTTTGAAGTACGAACGTAAAAACACTCGTAAAAGTATAGGCGATGATAACGCAGATGAACAGCCATTTCTGGAATGTTCGGGAAATCCGTTTTTCACCGCCGGAGCGGAGAGTAACAAGCACCTTGTTGCGGCTTGCCAGAGTAACGCAGATGATCGATACCCCGACTGCCAGGGAATTATAAACGATCATCGGGAATGTCGCCTTCTGCACAAATGAGAACGCCGTGGCGGAGTCGTTCATATTTGTGAAGAATATCATAAGCATATGAAAAACTTCACATATGACCGCTGCTCCCAAGCCGTATATCCATGTGGCTTTTTTATTGTCGAACATAACCTTCCTGAGCCATGCGGCAAAAATACTCGCAACGACCGTAGAAACCGAGCAGGCGATTTGGGTATATGTTCCGGCAAGTCCGAAAAACGGCGCGATAAAGCGGTAAGCGCCGCCGATAATTCCCGCGGTTATTCCCGCCGGACAGCCGAAGATAAGAGCGGCGCATATGGGTGAAGCGTCGCGCACGTTGATAATAACTCCCTCACCGATATCAACGCCGATAAAGCCGGTGCTTGACAAAATTGCCAGACAGCCGAACAATGCGCCGATAATAAACTGGCGCACTTTACGGTTGAGCCTGCCGAACGGGGTCTTTTCCTCTGCCAAATACAGCAAAACTGCTGCAAGCGCGTTGTATATAACGGGCAGTGCAAGTGTGAAACTCATATATATCACTCCGAATATAGTTTTTTTTATTATAACACAAATCACCGCGCCGCCGCAACCTTGCAGCGTAATAATTTCACGCATTAATTAAAGACTTTTACGTAAAAATTTGTGATTGCTTATTGCAATTTGTAAAATCATAAGATATAATATGGTTATACGGATTAAATAATTGATATGAAAAGAGGAAGTAAAATGAAAACAAATGTTTGCAAGCTTACGAATGACAAATCAACTTTAGACAGTATATTGGCGGAAGCCGAAAAATCAGCCGAGTATAACAAGCTGAGCAGCAAGCAGGCGCTCCAGCTTAGGCTGCTTGCCGAGGAGATGGTCGGAATGCTGCCTGAACTGCTTGAAATAGGCGACGGCGAGTTCTGGATCGAAAACAAAAATTCGGAATACGAGCTTCACGCGGCGATCAAGACAAAGCGGATGTCGTTTGACAAAAAAGAGGAGATCATGTCAATGTCAAAATCCGGCGTCAACGCGGCTTCAAAGGGAATTATCAATAAAATAAAAATTGTTGTCGAGAGCATGGCGGACGGATATGTGGAAGCTTCAAGAATGTCAAACGAAGCGGGTTATCAGATTTACGATATGGGTGCAATCGACGGCGGTATGTATAGTGATATGTGGTCAAACGCATGGTCGCTTAAAAGCTACAGGAGCTTAGCCAAGAAGCAGGACGACAATGACGCGTGGGACGAGCTTGAAAAATCGGTTATCGCCAATATAGCCGATGACGTTATTGTAGGTTATGTAGGACGCAAAGTTGACATAATAATTAAAAAAGAACTTAAATAAAATATCGGGCGGCGATTTTAAAATCGCCGCCCATTTTGTTTTTATTGATATTCAAGCTCCGGATATCCGAGGTTGAGATTGCCGTATACGTCGATCACACCGTTGCCGCTGTAATTGTTTACGAATACTTCCGCCTGGTCCGGACGCAGCTTGATAGAATGTGCGCCGTCCGGAACTGTGATATCGAGTACTCCGTTGTTTAAAACGCCGGGTTTGTCATATAACTTGCCGTCAAGGTAGAATTGGACCGTGTCGCCGTTATTAAGAGCGTCCGCGTTTTTGAGATTGATATGCGCGGTGTAATCCTTTGGCTTATAGGCGCCGTCGGTCATAATCCTGCCGGTGGTCGTCGGCATAACGAGCGGCTCGGTTCCGTTATTGGTGATATGGTTGATATAATTTATTACCGCCTCACTGAGTCCGCTGCCTTCGGCGATCATCGGAATATCCTTGAATTCGCCCTGTTCTATCACGTAGTCGTTAGACGCAAGAATGATTTTGGTCGAGCTGTCATTTCTGTCAAGGTCGATGTTTTCGGCAATCAGCGATACGTTTGTGAGCTTTTCACCCGCCGCCTTATTGGGGTCGTAGCTTATGCGCATACCGCCGATCTGCGGAAAGCTGCCGCTGTACTCCGCGGTCAGGAAGCCGGTTTCGGGATCCTGGGCGGTAACCGAAGCTATATATCCCTCAAGCGCCTTATAGAGTATTGCCGGTGTTACTTCTTTAATTCTTACCGTGTTGGCATACGGAAGCGCGTTTATAATACTGCCACGCGTGATTTTTCCGTTTGGAACGCTCGCTCTAAATCCGCCGCCGTTTTCAATTGCGACGATCGGGATGTCGATCTCGCCGCTGCTGTTTTTATAAGTGTCGGGAATTATGTCTTCGGCGTCAAAGATCATCGCATCGCTGATGATACTTCCGAAATTAGTCTCTCCGACGCGGGACTCGGCAATTGACGCTCCGTCCTTAAAGTTCTTTAAGCCGCCGCCCCAAAGAGTGATCTCGGTTTCTCCGATCTCCTGCATAAGAGTTTCATTAAGCTCGGCGCTGACGCTGTCTATAACAGAAGCAACGTCCGGATCAGGTTCAATATTTTTAAAGAATTCTTTTGACAGCATTGTCTCATTTATTGAAACATTGTTGTTCTCATCAATATCGATTTCCATTCTGCCGACGTTTGCGCCGCCTGTGCCGGTCTGAGCAATCGTTATGCCGCCGATATCTTCGTTTATGACCGTGTGGCTGTGTCCGTCTATTATCGCGTCAAGCTCGGTGCCTGCCATGGCGTTTGCCAGAGCCTCGCTGCTGCAAAGGCTTTCTTTGAGTACGCCCATATGGGTAATGGCTATTATCACATCCGCCCCCTGCGCGTCAAGATACGAAACTTGCTCCTTGGCTGTCTCGACTTCGTCCCTGAACTCAAGACCCGCGAGATTTTCCGGTTTGGTCGAGGTCGCGGTGTTTCGGGTCGTCAAAGCGAAAAATCCGACTTTTACGCCGTTTTTGTCAATGATAACATTTTCACCGTTGGTTTTGCCGTCAATTTTGCAAAGCGGTGAGCCGTCGGAGTATACGTTTGCCGAGATCATCGGAAAGCTTGCCATATTTCTGAGCTTTGATAATTGTTCAAGCCCGAAGTCAAACTCGTGGTTTCCGACCGCCATAACATCGTAGCCCGCCGCGTTCATTATGGTTATAACGTCTTCGCCCATGGACTGAGAAGCGAGAGCAACGCCCTGAGCCGCATCGCCGCCGTCCGCCAGGACCGCGTCATCGAGCTTTTTAAGCGCCGCAACGCTGTCGGAGCCAATTACGGATGATGAGCCGGCAAGAGCGCCGTGCATATCATTGGTGTGAAGAATAACCACACTCTTATACGGATCGGATATATCGATTTCCTTGCCGCTGTTTTCGGTCGGCTGAAGATCTTCCGTCCACTCGAACACTTTTGCTTTCAGCGCACCGTCCGGTTCATAGACTTTGACAAACGCCTCGATTTCATCATCGTTTAATGTTCCGCTGATGAACTTTGCGTCAACAAGAGCGCCCTCACTGTCATAATATGCCGCGCAGTGTAAATATATTTGTGCGGTACTGTCCGCCGCGAATACCGGCAGCAGCGAGGTAAGCATTGTAAGCATTGTCAGAAAAACCAGCACGGAAGCAGCTTTTTTGGCAAACAGTTTTTTCATGTTTTAAAACCTCTTTTCATAATTAAGCAAGTTATTTATGCTCATAATATATTTTATTTTATCATAAATCCTGTTTTATGTCCATAGCAATTTATGTTATAAAACTCAAAATTCACGCCTAAGTCGATTTTTGCCTTGAAAATCTGAAATAATTATGCTAAAATATTAAACGGATTAATTCAAACATAGTTTTGAAAAGGAGGCTGCCGCCATGTATAAGATCGCAATATGTGATGATGACAAAAATTTTTGCTCCACGCTCGAAGAGAATATACTTGCCTTTTTTGCCGGAAACGAGCTTGAATGTTCTCTGAATTCCTTTTACGATTTGCCGTCTCTTAACGCCTCAATCGAAACCGGCACGGAGTATGATCTGATTTTTCTTGACATATTGTTCGACAAAGATGACGGAATGAGCTGCGCGAAGCGTTTGAGAAAGCAAAAACGGGACTTTGATATTATTTTTATTACAACAAGCAAAGAATATGCTGTCGAGAGCTTTGACGTAAACCCGCTGTATTATATTTTAAAGCCGCTGGATCTAAGCAAGCTTACATTCGCGCTTAATCGCTTTATCGACAAAACCTTGCCCGGCAGCATATGCGTTGCCGCATCAAGCGGCATTATAAAATTAAAGCTAACCGAAATTTTGTATTTTGAAATTTACGGTCATCGTATTATTGTTCACAAAACTGACGGAACAAAATCAGAGTTCCACGGCTCGCTTAAAGATGTTGAGTTTAAACTCCCGCAGACAATGTTTGTCCGCTCTCACAGAAGTTACATAGTGAATTTGAATTATGTCACAAAGATAGCCCGTTTTGACATTACTGTAGCGAACGGCGAAACTATTCCCATCAGCAAAGTTCAGTATAATAATATACAAATAAAATTTTTAAACTTTCTTGACAAAAAGGATTTGTTTATTTAAGAGGGTATAAACAAATCCTTTTCTTTTTATTTCAGATAAAAATTACTTTTTACAGAAAACGATGAAGCATCGCTGCTTAAATTAATTATTCCGCCGTACTTCTCGGCAATACGCTTCATGTTTTCCATGCCGTAGCCGTGCAAACGGTTTTTTTGCATTAAAGTTTTATCAGTGTTATTATACAAAACGCTGTTTTTGCAGCTTATAAACAAATACTTTCCGCTAATATACATTTTAACGTGTATATATTTTTCCATGTCATCGGGTATTTTTCTGCAGGCGTTCAAGGCGTTTTCAAATAGATTTGTCAGGAACACGCATAAATCAGTGTCTGCCATCGAAATGCTTTCGGGCAGATTAAGGCTGTGTTTTACCTCTATTCCGAGCGCTTTGGCTCGGCTTAAATATTCGCCGGCGATTATGTTTACCATAACGTTTTTGCTATATTGACTGTCGGGCAAATCGTTATATTCATCCGTCACGGCGGCGGCATATTCACGCGCCATATCAACCTCATTGCTTTTAAGCATACCGGTCAAAGCCAGCATATGGTGGCGCATTTCATGCCTTAGCGAATAGGTCGCCTCTTCGGACTCAGCCATTCGCTTATAGCTCGTCATTGCCAAGCGGTTTTGTTCCTCAAGCACGCTGACCAATACTCTTGAGTAAAGGGTCCGCCTCAAAAATTCGACGATCATCACCACAGTGGTTGTAATTACAAATATGAACATAATAAATTTAAAAAGCGTGTAAAAATATCCCTGCAGCGGGTCTATAAACAGCAATTTTAAATATTCGTGTACACTAATGTCCGACTTGGCGCTGAAGCGAAAAATGCGTATTATGACTGCCGCCACAATAACAAAAATGTATATTATATATGATTTTTTGAATTTTTGTTTTCCGCGCAGCTTGATCTCGGAAATTATCATAGCCAGCGCAAGTATGCATAAGAGCAAAACCACCGAAGAGGTTACCTGACCGTAGAATGGTCCGTAAAGCAATCGTAAGCGGATAAGCTTTATACAGTCGCATAATACCCAGATCCCGGTCGCGCCCGCGAGTATCCGGCGCCTCCACGAGGTAAGGCAGAACGCGGCGAACAGCAGCAGCGGCGCTGCCGAGAATATATTGTTTATTAAATTTTGTTTTCATAATTTTGTCTCCCTGCCCCATATAAGGAATACAAAGTAATATATATATATCTGTATATTATCATAAAATACAGGTTATGTCTATAACGTTTCATGCACAAAAGCCGATGATTTATGCAATGACGCTTTTTATGGCATAAAATGTACTCCGGAGAGCGTGAAATGCTATAGACATAGGAAAAAAATTAAGGTATAATTAATAAAAAACGAAAGGAATGATATAATGGACATTAATTATTTGCTTTTGCTTCAAAACTTCCGCGATGCGACCGGAGGCGTTTTGGACAATTTTTTTGAGTACATAACCAAGCTCGGTGAAACATCTGTCTTGATGTTATTGATCGGAATAATCTACTGGGGATTTGATAAAAGAAAAGGAATTTTCCTTATGTTCACTCTGTTTACAAACAGAATTATAAACGGTTTTATCAAAATAACCGCCTGTGTCTACAGACCGTGGATACGTGATGCCCGGATCACTCCGGTACCCGCCGCTCAGGCAGATGCGACCGGATACTCGTTTCCAAGCGGTCACACCGCCAACGCTGTTAGCATTTGGGGCGGAATGGCTCTTAACACTGACGACACTCTCAAGTGTCCGAAAATATTGCAGGTTTTGTTATGGGTTTTGGTGCTGCTGATCGGATTTTCGAGGAACTACCTCGGAGTCCACACTCCTCAGGATGTCGTTGTCGCTTTTGTTATCGGCGTTGTTGTGCTGCTTGTTATGGCGAAGCTGATGCTGGTGATAGATAAAAACCCGAAAGCGGATATTTGGGTGATGTTGGGCGGAGTGGCTCTTTGCGTTTTGCTGATACTTTATGCGGCGCTTAAGTCATATCCCGTTGACTATGCCGCGGACGGGTCGGTAATCGTTGAGGGTTCAAAAATGGCTGTTGACTCATACAAAAACGCGGGAATGGGCATAGGTTTCTTTATCGGATGGTTTGTAGAGAGACGGTTCATAAAATTCTCGACCGATACCGGTCTTGTGGAGCGTATAGTTCGGTTGGTATTTTGTGTGTTCACATACACGGTTTTGGATGAACTTTCCGGAAGCGCCGCGAATATGCTGGTCGGCGCGGGTCTTGGTTCGGGTCTTTCAAAGGCGCTTGTCCAGTGCTTGCTGATATTTTATTTCGTTGCCGCTGCGCCCGCGATAACCAAACTGTTTTCAAGATTTTTCAAAAAGCGGAACGCTTAAATAAAATGACCGCCGATAAGCCGGCGGTCATTTGTTTTAATTACCAGAGTTTAAGTCTGTTTTCGGGGGCTACATACATCTTGTCGCCCTCTTTTATGTCGTATAGTTCGTAGAATTCATCCATTGAGGCGATCACCGCGTCGATCCTTAAACTGTCGGCGGAATGAACGTCAATAGGCGTGATTGAGCCGGAGACGTATTTTTCCGTTCCGAGCCGTGCCCATGTTTTCGCCCATGCCTCCATAGCTTCCTTCTGTCCTTCCGGATCTCCTTCAAGAATGTTTAAAACACAGCGCATTCCGGCATAGTCTGCCATATTTGTTGATCCTCATTTTGTTGTTGAAAAGCGTGCCGCCTTCATCCGGTGAAATTATCGCGGGGAACACATAATTATCAGGATAACCGACAACAGCGATCATATTTTTGATTTTATCGACTGCGTTTTGTTTCGTCTGTTCGTCAAGCCATGTGTTGTTTTCAAACGTCTTGATATATTCGTCCCAAATATCTCCGATTATTTCGCCGACGTCCTCCGAGATCCAGTCGTCGTAATAATACTTGCAATAGATAAGACCAATGTCATCGGGCAGCAGCTCTCGTACCGCGTCGATATTTTTATCGCTGAGTATATCTTTGTCATCGGTGTTATCAGAGTCGCCGCTGCTTGTCATTTCCCTGAACTTGCTGACCATGTTGTTAATGCTTTCACGGGTCGGAGCCTCATCGCCGTCGACGAACATCATAGCAGCGTTCTTGACGTTGCTGAGATAATCAAACGCGGCGCTCTCTTCGTCGTTTAAGTAACATTCGCTGTTCGCGAGCAGACTATCCGCTTTTGCCGCGTCATATTTTTGGAATTTAGGTTTTTCCGAGGTGTAGTCCACAGGATCAACGCCGTTTTCGACCGCGGCGGTTTTAAGTTCCCGTTCAATATCTTCCGCTGATACCGAGGGGTCGATCATGGACCGAAGCTGTATTCCCAGCAGTATTGCGAACATCTGGTTACTGTCGCGGCTCGCAACCGACTGAAGCTCAATTTCGGAGCAGATCGTTCTCCTTTTCGTTTATCGAGATCTGCATATCCATAAAGTTAGACCATGCATTTTCGCTCTCAAAAACCGCGCCGTGTTTTGCATCTATGACAGAAGCGGACAAAAGCTGTGCGTTGCGGAACGTTTTGTTGTTTATGTGCCCGTAAAAGCTGTCGCCTATCGGTATGGTGTTAAGCAGCTCGTCGCTCCTCTCGGTAAGCAGGTCAACCTGCTCCACGGTGATATTGTCGTCCGCGCCAAGAAGCCCGTTGCCGTAGCCTTTTACAAGTCCGGCTCTGGTCAGATTGTCGATGTCCTCTTTTGCCCAGCCGGGAACGTCGGAGAACTCTATCGGTTCTCCGTCGTCCGGCGGGTTCGGGTACGCATCTTGCGAGAACCGCCAGCGCCTCAATTCGCGTTACGTTTTCCTTGGGTCTTAAAGTGCCGTCTTCATAGCCGCGGATAAGACCGTTTGACACAGCCTTTTCAAAGTCGCTCACATAGTCCTCGCTTATCTGATCAGCGTCTTTGAAAGTTGACAGCATATACGCGCTGTTCGTAAGATTATTTCTTCCGACAGACTGAACAAATTCCGAAACAACGTATTCGCGGCTGGCTAATTTCTCATTTCCCGCTGCAAATGCGGGAACCGATATGATAGGCAGCGTCGATACCAACATTGCGGCTGAGGTTATGACACTTACAATCTTTTTTTCAATCTCATTTTATTACCTCCTTTAATTTTTTGATTGAACCTGTTAATTTTATCATATGACAAAAAACAGTGCAAATACTTTTCGTGTCATAATACAGCCATTTTGTGCAGTAAACAGATTTGCGGGTCGGATTTTAACAAAAAGCAATTCTGCGGACCGCGCAGGAATGTTTATAGCCCGGCGGGATTTCCGACCGATGTGACGATCTCATACCCCGCCGAGCGCACGCGCTCCTTAAGACAGCCGACGCACTGTGCCGCCTCTTCGCCGGTGCATATTTTGTTTTCATAAAGCGAATATTTTTTGCGCACGCTCACGGGCGACAGATTTGGCATCACAACGTTTGCGC
>CANQKP010000071.1 GCA_947624495.1 uncultured Monoglobus sp.
TCATGTGTGGACAGCGCGCTGATGCTCGGTTTCCCGGAGGCGAGAATACCTTTGGCACAAGCGGCGATACTGCTTGCGACAGCGCCAAAGTCCAACTCGGCGATCATGGCGATCGATGCAGCGATGAAGGACATTGAAACGATAGATACGGGCGAAATACCGCGTCAACTTCAAAACAAACACTATGACGGTGAGGGCAACGCGGTGATAGGGCAGAATTATCTCTATCCTCACAGCTTCCCCAACCACTATGTCGAACAACAGTATCTGCCCGACAACATTAAAAACAAAAAATATTATGAATTCGAGTCCAACAAAACGGAACAGGCAGCTAAGGAATACTGGGACAAAATCAAAAAAGGAGGAAAAAAACATGAAAATTAAAAGATTGTTGGCTGTGCTTCTTATCACCGCACTCTCGCTGACCATTGCTCCGGTCGTATACGCCGCGGCTGAAGCTCCGGACGTAAGCGGACTTAAGGAGACCGCTATCGTGTTCCCCGCGTCGGGCGGCGTTTCAAGCACTGCGCAGGCGGGCAGCGGCGACAGCTTCAACGGCTACATTCACAGCTGTCAGCAGGCGGAGGCGCTTGCCGCAAAGTATTTTAAGATCACCTACACGGTGACCGGCGAAGCTCCCGCAGCGGCAAACCTGTTCACATTCCAGCCGTTTGACTCAGGCTGGCAGGGCTGGCAGAACAACTTTGTCACAATAAGCAGCTCGGTCGCCGAGAGCGACGGTTCTTATACCGCGTACGTTCCTGTCGGGGATGTGAAAGCGTCTCTCGGAGAGGGCGTCTCGGCAATGGGAATTAACATTTCGTTCGTTCCGCCGCCGGAGGGCGTTGTTGTTACTCTGACCGGCTACAGTTACCTCGCCGAGCCGACAGGTCTGCCCGAAACAAAGCGCGGCTGGCTTGAGTACTCGATCAACTACTCAAAGGCGCTTGACCCCGCGAATTATCAGCCGGAGTCATACAAGACATTTGAAAGTGCGATAACCGCGGCAGAAAATGTTTTAAGCAACCAGTCGGCTTCCGACACACAGCTCCAGACCGCGAGAGATACTTTAGAGAAGGCTAAATCAAAGCTGCTGTTCGCGGACAGCGCCGACCCAGGCAGCCCTCAGCCCTTCCGCGAGCTTTCCGGAGAGGAAACGGTTAAGGAAATGGGCGTTGGCTGGAACCTTGGCAACACTATGGACGGTCACGCAGGCTTCCACCCAGGCGAGACGGCATGGCAGCCTTACACCACCACCAAGGAAATGATACGTGCGCTGCACGACGCGGGCTTTAACACAATTCGTATTCCCGTAACATGGGGCGATATGATCGACGATAAAAACGGTTACGCTATAAACGACGGCTGGATAAGCCGCGTACAGGATATCGTTGACTACTGCACAGAGCAGGATATGTACGCGATAATCAATATCCACCACGACGGCGCCGAGCAGGACGGCTGGCTCCGTGTCGCCTCGGACAACATTGACTATGTCTATGAAAAGTACGAACACGTTTGGCACAACATCGCCGAAAGATTCAAGGACTATGACGAGCATCTGATTTTCGAATCGGCAAACGAGCTGACCTGCATGGCAGGAGATGACAAAAATTCCTCGGCCGCGCAGCAGAAGGACACGCCGATCATCATGAACCTTAATCAGATATTTGTGAACACTGTCCGTGCCACCGGTTCAAACAACTCAAAACGCTGGCTGGCGGCTGTTTCACATTACGCGAACCGCGGCACCAGCAACGGCTTTGCGCTGCCAAGCGACAGCTATAACAGCGAGAACCGCCTTATGTTCGCGCAGCATATTTATAAGGACACCAGCAAGGATATATATGTTTGGGATATGTCCAATCCTCCCGGAAACACAGGTCGTGCCAACGAAACCGTAAAGGTTATAAAAGAGGCACACAACAAATTCAAAAACGTGCCTATCATATTAGGCGAATACGGCTACAGAAACAGAAGCTACAATGACAGTCCAAGCGGCTTTAACGACGTTGGCAGAGCGTATGTTTACGAATGTGTCACCCGCGCAGGTCAGGTCGGAATGACGGTCCCGGTGGCATGGGACGACAGCCGCGGAGCCGGTCAGCCGGTTAAGGAGACCGGAGTTTACACCGTTTGGGACAGAGAAAGCAACCAACCGGTGTTTAAAAACATCACCGACGCTATGATGCGCGGAATGTTCCTGCCCGCAAGCTCGAAGAACAAGAGCTTTGATATGTCGGATATAGTGTCCGGTCCCGAAGTCATCGAGATAACAAGTATAACTCCCAGCGAGACCGAGGTTGCGCTTGAGGTCGGAAGCAGCAAGACTCTGACCGCCGCCGCTTTGCCGGACGGCACAAACGATGTTGTACTCTGGAAGTCGGACGACGACGGCATCGCCACAGTCTACAACGGCTTAATTCAAGGCTCAGGAATAGGCACGACCTATGTTACAGCATTTTCACAGAGCGGATCAGCCGAGGCAAAAATTAAAGTAAACGTTCTGGCAAAAAAGACCGACGCTCCCGCATCCAAGATAACCGCGCCCGAAAGCCTTTCAATTAACGAGGGCGGCTACGAGAACTTGACCGCGGCTGCCGATAACGGCGAAAGGCTTATGTTTAAAAGCACGAACGAGAATATAATTACCGTCAACGCGCTTGGCAAGGTCGTGGCAAAAGCCGTCGGCTCGGCTTATGTTGTCATAACCGCCGAAAGCGGACTTTCGGTTTATGTTCCGGTAACCGTTTCCGAGCGTCCGGGCGAAAAAAAGGTTAATGCCGCAGCCAATATATATTATAACAAGGGCTACTTCGGAACCGAACGCAGCAAGCCGGTCGAGATAACCAAGGACGGACAGTACACGCTCTCGTTCGACATAAGCAAAGATCTTTCCGACGCCGGAAAGAATGCCGGAGTTACCGAGATTAAGGATATCGGCTCGCTCTACATCAAGGACTATGACGTGGATGTGAACGGCGCTGTCAAAAGTCCGGTTACGAGCTGCGACATACGCTATGACGAGATCAAGGTCAACGACATTCCGCTGACGATAGTCAACAATGAATTCAAGTCGGCGCTTAAGGGTGCGATAATCGACACCGGCGACCCGCTCAACGCATGGGACGGCTCGGCGGTCAGCGACAGCGATATTACCACCGACAAGAAGAATTATCTGATCAATTTTAACTTGAAGGCTGACGATATAGACTGCACCGAAGCAATTGTCGAGGACGGCAAAGTTGTACGTGTGGAAGCGAATGTAAACCGCGTTCCTAAATCCGAATTTGCAACTGCAATTGCCGCGGTGTACGATGCTGACGCCAATCTGACTGACACCGAAAGCCTCACTATACCGGTAAGCCGGTTTAGCGGCGGCAAGGCGGTATTTGACGGATTTGACCTGACTGTACCCGAAGGCGGCTCTGCCAAAGCGTTTATATGGAGTGATCTTGACAATATTACGCCTATATCTATAAGCGGAATTTCGGAGCAGATCAAGGCGACTAAGATAGACATAACGTTTACGATAAACAATCTGGTATTTGAGAAAATAGCGGAAGGAAAGCCTGCTCAGTCGATCACAGCGGCTTCCGAAAAGCAGCTCACTTTCGCTCCCGGTGAAACAGCAGAACTTAAAGTAACCATTGCTCCTGCGGATACCACATCATATGTTTCCTTTGTTTCATCAAACAGCAGCATTGTTATTCCCGACACCTCAAGCGGTCAGAAAACGGAACAGGATGGCAGCGTTACAATGAAGATAAGCGCGTTAAGCCCGGGTACAGCGACTGTCACCGCACTCACCGATAACGGATTTGCAGAAACCTTTGAAATTACTGTTCAGTAACAAAACATAAACCAAAAGGCATACCGCCAAGCTGCGGTATGCCTTTTCTTTGATTTTACTGTATTTTTTCAAAGTCCGCGGCGCCGTGTTTACACCACGGGCAGATAAAGTCAGCGGGAAGCTCTTCGCCCTCATAGATATAGCCGCAAATTTTGCACCGCCATCCGGCGACCTTCTTTTCGCTGCTCTTGGGCTTCGGCTTGGTGTGCTTGTGGTAGTACGCGTAGGTAATGCTCTCACCTTCGCCCAGCGAGACCGCATCGGTGAGCTGCGCCACAAAAATCGTGTGGGTATCGCAGTCAACCGTGTCAAGGACCTTAAACGAAAGACAGGCGTTTGTGTATTTATTAATAAACATCAAGCCGTTTTCCGCTCTTTCCGCAAAGTCGATCTCCGCAAACTTGTCAGCGTCTCTGCCGCTCTTAAAACCAAACGTCTCAAACATCGAAAACGGCACGTCCTCGGTCAGAACCGAAACGTTAAACACTCCGCTTTGCTTTATCATATCGTGTGTCAGATTTGACTTGTTTACCGAAATGATAAACTTAAACGACTCCTGAGACGTGATCTGCATAACGGTGTTTATTATACAGGCGTTGTCCCTGCCGTTATCCTTTGCCGAAAGAACATAAAGCCCGTAACCAACCTTATATATCGCGTTAGTATCCATATTTTTACCTCCAAGATTATTTACCAATATTATACTGTATTCTCTCCGCCTCGTCAAGGATTTATTTGTGTTGATTTAATAAAACGGGCAGTAAAAATCTGAAGGCATAAAAGCGTATAAAAATACAGCTATTTATTTTGACAATTCACTCTTGACTATATCCTTCCAGAACGAAAAAATATATCCGGCGCTCTGTTTAATATCTTTCCATATGCTTCCTTTTTGAGGTTTTACAAGATCTATGTTTCCGGCGGCGATCAGGTTAAAGCTGCCATATTCCTCATCGTTTACAAGCACCTTGCCGTGTCCTACGGTATCACCTTCGGATATTGGAAAGTGCAAATTTTCTTCAATGTCAGTGTCGACTTCGATTTTATCCTCATCACACACCGGAAAGGCGTATGTTTTGTCGGGATGGACCCCCGTATATCCGAGAATGCCTGCGCCAACCGTTACTTTATCAACAATCTGATCCTCTGACAAAATATCCTCGATATGATATTTTTCAAACAGTTGGTTATGCAGGCTCTTGTGGTCATTCCAGTCATCAGGGTCGTTAAGCGTAACGCATATAAGCTCCATTCCGCCGCGTGAAACGGCGGATATCAGGCAGCGTCCCGCCGCCTTAGTGTATCCGGTTTTTACTCCCACGCATCCGTCAAGAACGCCCAAAAGCTTGTTATGATTGGTCATTTCACGATTGTAGTCCTTGCCCTCCCAAGGCACGGTTTTGTTCTTTGTCGCAACGATCTCGGCAAGCTTCGGGTCTTTGAGCGCCTCACGTGTGATCAGAGCAAGCTCATGGGCGGTGGTATAGTGTGTGTCGGACGGCAGTCCGTTTGGATTGTCAAAATGCGTGTGGCTGAGTCCTAAGTCCTGCACAGCCGTTTCATTCATCATCTCAACAAACCTTTGGTTGCTTCCGCCGACCGCCTCGGCAATCGCAACGGCAGCATCATTTCCCGACTGAAGCATGAGTCCGTAGAGCAGGTTTTCCAACGTGATATGCTCACCCTTTTCAAGATACATACTGGACCCCTCAACTTCGGCTGCGTTTTCACTGACCTCAACTACATCCGAAAGGTTTCCGTATTTGACAGCAAGATACGCGGTCATTATTTTTGTAGTACTCGCCATAGGAAGCTCCCAATCAGAATTCTTGGCATACAGTACTCTGCCGGAGTTCTGCTCTATCACAACCGCAGCCTGCGAGCTGTCCGCATAGACGGGAACTGCAGCAAACAAAACCGCTGCCGCAAAAAATATTGAAAAAACTTTTGTAAAAAATCTCATAGGGTTCATCTCCGTAATATTATCACATAATAATATATTCAAAAATCCGCCGCATATGCGAAACAAATGCGGACAACCGAAATTGTCCGCAAATATGCTAACTATTGAACCTCATGCGGCACAGACGCCTCAAGAATGTTATCATATGCCCAGAATCCTGGCTTGATATCCGAAAACGGATTTTCTTTGGGCGTAGAGCAAACCGGATAACGTCCTAAAATTCTATTCATCATCATTACCACCGATGATCTTAACATATCTTCGTTCGGATGAAACTCTCCGTTCTCGTCTCCGCCGACATATCCGTTATTGCGCAGGGCTGCGATATATCCGTCAGCCATATGACCGCTGCAATCGGCAAACCCGCTTTCTCCCGACGGCTGGAGTCCGAGATATCGGCAGGCAAGTATAGCGAACTCAGCCTTTGTCATATTGTCGTCCGGGCGGTAAGCGCCGAAAACATCTCCGGTAACAAATCCCACCGTGTTCAGGTAAGCGACGTAATTATAATACCATGCCCAGGTGGGAACATCGCTTAAGTTGGTAGAGTACACGGTGTTCGGGTCAAAACTGTCACTCAGCTTCGCCATCATGGTCGCCGCCTCGGCACGCGTTATTGTGCCCGACGGACGGAAGGTCCCGTCGTCATAACCGTTCATGTACGCGTTATCGTACGTCCTGCTCGTGTCTCCGTCCGCGCTTCTAAGCGTCAGTCCGTACTGTGCGGCAAGCGCGGCTGCATCCGCTTTTGCCAAATTCCTGAGCGCGATATCGGTGTTATAATATATAAGCTCGTCATAGCAGGTCAGATAACAATGGTCAATTGAGATTGCCGGTATATCACGATATGCGCACTCGCGGATAATCGCCGAAAAATCAGCGAGCCTCTGACCGTCCCACCACATATTTCCGGTTCCCGAAGTCATGCTTGTAACGCCGGCGGAAATATCAATGCCAAGCGCTCCAAGCTCTGAAAGAATTGCAGCGCCAAGCTCCGGCTTCGCGTACTCCCACAGCGACGAGACAGTGACCGACGCACCGTGCATAGCTCTGTCAGCCGAGGTGTTAAAATGCAGGCTTACAACTATGTCGGCTCCGACATTTTTAGCGTAGTCCGCACGCTCGTAGCTTGTCATATGATAATCGGCGTATCTTGACATATTCACGGACACGCCTCGGTAACGCCTCAGCTCATACTGCAAATACTGCGCAAGCTTGAACGTAAGGTCCTTCTCCTGAAATTCAAGACCGCCCACGGATGTTCCGCCGTAGTCTGTCCCGCCATGACCGGGATCTATGACAACATTAACAACGCTGTCTTCGGCGGATACAGCAGGACAAAAAGAAACACAAAGCAATACGACCATAACCGACAGCAAAGCAGCTGCCGGTCGTTTTATAATTTTCAGCAAACTTTCAACTCCAATCAGTTATTCTTCGGCTCAAAGTCATAATCGCCAAAGTCGTCATCAAGACCCGTGTCAAACTCGTTTACGTCAGAATACTGCTCGGTCTCCGGCGCAGGTTCCTGCGTTGCGGTCACGTTATTGTTTTTGCTGTTTGCGACAAATTCGCTTATCTTATCAATAGCCGTGGGAACCGAATCGATAATTCTGTCATAAATACTGTTTTGCTCGCTGACGGGTACCATTCTGATCTTTCCGTTTCCGACAATAAGAAAACCTACAGGTGTGAGAGAAAGACCGCCGCCTGTACCGCCGCCGAACATATTGCTCGGATCCTCGTTATCTGCGAGCAGCTTTTTGTTCTTCGGGAACTCCGAACCGCCGACACCAAATCCCAGCGCCACCTTGGAAACAGGCATAATAACGGTACCGTCCGGACTGTTGATCGGGTTACCGACGATTGCGTTAACATCTATCATCTCTCTGAGTCCTTGAAGAGCGGTGCCCATAAGACCCTCGATCGGATGCTTGTCTGAAATTTCTGCCATCTTCAACACTTCCTTTAATATGATTTATTATAAATACTGCCAGAGCCGCAATCAGCGCACGCGCCACATGAAAGACTCTCGTTTTAATTATACTTCCCAATTCAAACTCAAAACATGAGTTGACGTAGTCGGGATCGGGATACAGCCGTATTCCCGCGTCTGATTTGAAGTAACTCATTATAAACGCGTTCAGGTTCCCCGCGGCGGCATATGCCGCACCGTATGCTATGCCGGTCTTGTCCGGCGAACCAAGTCCGAATTTAATATATAAATCAAGCCTCGAAATTCGTATCTTTCGCTTAAGCCGTCTCAAAAATACCGCAAGCGCGGATCTGCCGTGGCTTATGAGGTCGGTATATTTTCTTATTACCAAATCAATATTTTCAAAGTCGAACCAGCGCGCCTCGCTGTCCCACATACTCTTAAGCTCTTCTCTAAATCCGCCTTCCTCCTGAGCCGCGCGCCTTTTTTTCTGTCTGCTCCTTTTATTTTTCGATTTGGCGGACCTTTTGTTTTTTTCATCATTATTTGACGTATTATCCGGAACAGTTTTTTTGACCGGCAAAACAAACTCATGCTTTATAAACTTAAACACGCTGACGGTTATGATAGTTTTCCTGCCGTTTGACGCAATCTCAAACGTGACGGTCAGCCACAGGACCGCGGCAATAATAAGCGCTATCGCTGCTATTATTATCAAAACAACGCGCATATTATAACCTCCCGCGCACAACTAAAGTATTACTCGGCTTTGCTTTCGGCTCCGATCTCGGAGTTTATCATCTCGGTCTCCTCCGGAACCGCAAGAGAGTCAAACTCCGGCAGTTCGCTTATGCTTTCTATACCGAAGGTCTGTAAGAACTCCTTGGTCGTACCGAACAGAATAGGTCTGCCCGGCGCGTCGTCAAGACGCCCCATCTCGGTAATGAACCTGCGCTCGATCAGACGGTTGACTATGTAATCACAATTGACTCCGCGGATATGTTCTATAACCGCCCGCGTCACAGGCTGCTTATACGCAACAATGGCAAGCACCTCAATTGCCGCATTTGACAGCTGGAGCTTGCGTCCGGGCTTGACCAGCATTGAAACATATTCTTTATACTCGCCGCGAGTACACATTCTGTAAGCATTTTCAAGCTTAATAATATGGAGTCCACGCTTTTCGTAATTATACTCGTCCATCATGCTTTTGATTATTTTTGTCAATGTTTTTTTATCCACATCGACAATGTCCGCAATCGTGTCAATCTCCACAGCCTCACCCGCAGCGAACAAAAGCGCCTCAATTATCGCCTTGATCTCTTTTATTTCCATACCGATCACTCCTCGTACTCACTCATCTCAAAGTCGCCCTCGCCCTTTGGCATCACTATGGGATTTGATATATCCCCGCTCTCGTCATATTCCACGCTCAAGCGGTCCTGCTTGATCATTTCAAGCACCGCGAGAAATGACGCAACAGCCTCAGACCTTGACTTGGTCTCCTTGAACAGGTCCTTAAAGAACATTTTTGTTCTTGATACGAGCCTGTTCCAAATCCCTCTCACCCTTGAGCGAACCGAGATTTTCTCGTGTCCGACTATACCCTCGAAGGAATGTCTTGGCGGGGGCAGACGTCTCTCCATACGCTGATACGCGGTTTTGTATGCCAATACGAGATTTTCCGGCGTCAACTTTGAATAATTCCATTCGGCGGGCGGACGCTCGATCTTGTCCGGCTCCTTAAAGAAGAATGACTCACCGATATGCTTGCGCCCGTTAAGGTAAAGCGCCGCGCCCTTAATGCGCCTATACTCCTCAAGACGATGAACCAATTCCTCACGCGGATCTTCTTCCTCGTCCTCTTCGGGTCTTGGCAGCAGCATTTTTGATTTTATCTGAAGCAGCGTCGCCGCAAGCACAAGGAACTCGCTGGATATTTCAAGATTGTATTCCTTCATCTGCTGCATCACGTCAAAATACTGACTGACGATAAGATTGATCGGTATATCGTATATACTGACCTTGTTTTTCCTGATCAGCGTCAGCAGCAAATCAAGAGGTCCCTCAAAGTCCGGAACCTTAAAGCTTAACTGTTCCATCAAAACTCACTGTTCCTGTTAAATTAGTGTATAAATATGCCTATTATCAAGTCATAAAAACTGATTATCCCATTCATGCAGAGGTTTAAAAAACGGTTGAAAATCCCGAAATTCATGATAAGGATAAGTATAATAAAGCCGTATCTCTCATACTGCATATATCTGAAATACTTATCGGTCGGAAGCACAGCCGCCAAAACCTTTGAGCCGTCAAGCGGCGGTATCGGTATTAAATTAAAGATACCCAGTCCAAGGTTCATATAAACCATATAGCTGCAAATAGTATAAACCACAGTCGCAACATCAAAGCCAAAGCCCGCGGACCTAAACGAGATGTTG
>CANQKP010000072.1 GCA_947624495.1 uncultured Monoglobus sp.
TATATAAAAGTATATAAAAGTATATAAAAGTATATAAAAGTATATAAAAGTATATAAAAGTATATAAAAGTATATAAAAGTATATAATAGGAGGAAAAATGTTTACTGCCGGTGAAATTATTAAGCAAGAGTATTCAAAAATCATTATGAGTAAATACCCTGAATATAGAGCCTCTTGGCCTATTATTAGTGGATTTAATTTAATGAATGGTGAATATGGAAATTACATAATCTGTATTTTTAAGTATACAGGTAATAACTCTATTAGAACAAGCACAGTGGTTACTTTTAGCGTTGAAAATACTGGTGTGTCAACAATTACTTCGTCAAATTTAGACAGTGTTCGGGATACAGTGTTTTCTTCATTTCATCTATCGCCTATGGATTCTGTTGTTATTATTTCAAAGGATGGCAGTAACCTGCAAAGTGAATTGCAAAAGCTTCTCGAAACACACGAACTTGTGATGGGAGTTAAAAAGATGAAAATTTTTCTTAGCCATAAGGGGATAGATAAACCATTAATCAGACAATATAAGCAAACATTAGATGTATTGGGCTTTGATGTGTGGTTAGATGAGGACGCAATGCCCGCTGGCACACCTTTACATAGAGGGATATTAGAAGGGTTTAAGGATTCTTGTGCAGCCATTTTCTTTATTACTCCCAATTATAAAGATGAGGGATTTTTGGATACTGAGATTAATTATGCAATAACCGAGAAAATGGAAAAATGTGATAGATTTTCTATTATTACCCTTGTATTTACCGAGAGTGATGGGAAAATTGGCGAGGTACCAGAACTTTTAAAGCAATATGTGTGGAAGCAGCCATGCAATGATTTAGAGGCACTTCAAGAAATTATTAAAGCCCTACCTGTGAAAGTTGGTGAAGTTTGTTATAGATAATTCGATGATATGCGTATGTTTACACTTAGAAATAACTTGCAATAAAGGGTTAGTTATGGTATATACAAATACATCAGAGAAAAATCTGTCCAGTCTTTTTTGTGAGAATGGCAACATATTGGCGACAAAAAATTGAATAGCCAAAATTTAATGAATAATACAATCAAGATAAACACTTCAAGATAAATCACCCATACTAAATCGTTTAAATACGGTTTATTGGGAGCAGTGAAAAGAGCACTGATTTGATTTTCTATCCCGAAAAGTAATAATTTTGCGTTACTTTTCGGGATTTTGCCATTTCGTGGCTACAAATTGGCTACATTTACGAGTAGAAAATTTTGTAATTTAATCTCCGAAAGCGATGGTTGAAATAATTGGCGGATTGTGGTATAATTATTTTGCAATAAAACGAAGTGGGAAATTGAAATTTAGAGGAGCAATACTATGTCAGCAATAAAAGGTTTGGAATGGACATTTGATACAGTGGCTTCTGCTTATGAAAAATTTCGTCCTGCGTATCCTGATGAACTCTACAAAATGATATTTAATTATATTACTTTCAATGAGTCTTGTTATGCTGTAGAGGTAGGAATTGGCGGCGGTCAAGCAACATTGCCAATTTTAAAGACCGGATGTAATTTGACCGCAGTTGAATATGGCAAAGAGTTTTCTGAATTATGTAAGGAAAAGTTTAAAGAATATCAGAATTTTTCTATCATAACAAATAAATTTGAAGATACACTTTTTTTGGATGATACATATGATTTGGTATATTCTGCGTCGGCATTTCATTGGATTGCCGAGAGTATCGGATATGAAAAAGTGTTTTCGATGCTGAAAAGCGCCGGCACTTTTGCGAGATTTGCAAACCATCCTTATCCGGCTAAAGACAATTTGCCTCTTTTTGAAGAAATTCAAAGTATTTACGGTGAATATTATCATAACAAAAAGCCAAAATCGCGGGTAAAGTATACCGAGGAGCAGGCTGCGCAAACAGCAAAAATTGCAGAAAAATACGGCTTCACAGATATAAAATATGCCTTGTTTCACAGAACACGAATTTTTTCCGCAAGTGAATATTGTGCATTGCTCGGAACATATTCTGACCATATTGCAATTGAAGAAAATATAAGAAAGAAGTTTTTCTCAAAAATTGAGGATACAATAAACAATTATGGTGGTTCAATTACAGTATATGATACAATTGATTTGCAACTTGCAAGAAAACCATAAATTTCCGATTGGGTTTACTGTAATTGATAAGTATCAAAGAAGCAAAAAATTTAAGCTATCTTTATAAGACATAAAGGAACAAAATTAATGTTGGAGGAAATGAACGATTTTTTCAAAAACCGTCTCGAAGGTTACGATGCACATATGCTTACCGAAATTGAAGGCGCAAAGGAATTTTATCCATATACGGCGGCGCTGCTGCCGATGAAGCATGGAGTAAATGTGCTTGATTTGGGCTGCGGCACAGGTCTTGAACTTGAATACTACTTCGCTTTGAACGGGGAAGCGTCAGTGGTCGGGATCGATTTGTCGCCGGATATGCTGGCGGCGTTAAAGCGGAAATTTGCATACCGCATAATCAAACTGATTTGCGGCTCCTATTTTGATGTTACTTTTGAAGAGAACTGCTTCGATGCTGCTGTTTCCGTGGAATCGCTTCATCACTTTGCCGCTGAAGCGAAACTGGCGCTTTATCAAAAAGTTCATACATCTTTGAAGCCCGAAGGATATTTTATCCTTACAGATTATTTTGCGGAAAGTGAAGCGTTGGAGCAGGAATATTTCAAGCGGCTTCGTACACTAAAAAAAGAACAAGGTATCGTTGATGATGCATTTTACCATTATGACATACCGCTTACTGTGGAACATGAAACCGCCGTACTGAAAACGGCTGGCTTTTCAAAAGTCGAGGCACTTCATAATTGGGGCGCAACGTATTCAATAAAAGCGCTTGTATAGACCGAAAAGGAGATGAGCTTATGGCGTCGAGCAAAGAATATTTAGATTATATTTTAGAGCAGTTGTCCGATTTGGAGGATATTACCTATCGGGCAATGATGAGAGAATACATTTTGTATTATAAGGGTAAAATCATAGGCGGCATATATGATGACCGTCTGCTTGTAAAACCTGTAAAAGCGGCGGTGCGCTATATGCCGGAAGCAAACTATGTGCTGCCCTATGAAGGAGCAAAGGAAATGCTCCTTGTAGACAACGTGGACAGCAGGGAATATTTAATGGGATTATTGAAAGCTATGGAACCGGAGCTTCCCGCACCGAAGCCGAAAAGGAGATGAAAATTATGCCAATTACATATAAAGATACCCATGATTTTAACGCAAAGGAACTTGAGGAATTGTTCTTATCGGTGGAATGGTCGTCGGGGCATTTTCCGGACAAACTGGTTGTCGCCATGAAAAATTTTAAGACGGTATATACCGCATGGGATGACAAAAAGCTGATAGGATTGATTTGCGCGATGGACGACGGGGTTATGACGGCTTATATTCATTATCTTCTGGTAAATCCCGCGTATCATGGAATGGGTATCGGCAAGCGGCTTGTTGAAAAAATGAAGGAGACTTACAAAGATTACTTGCGTCTCGTCATCGTTGCTTACAATGACGAGGCAGGCTTTTACGAAGCCTGCGGTTTTAAAAAGGCGGACGATTCAAGCCCTATGTTCATTACCACGCTGTGGACTTAATGGAATGAGTTGAGAATGATAATACGGAACAATAGAACCACAATTTAATCGTACTTTGAGGAGTGAATACTATGACTGAAAGAGAAAAAATGCTAAAAGGTGAATGGCATGACGCTAATTTTGACGTGAGTCTGATTGAGGAGCGCCGAAAAGCCGAATTGCTCTGTTTTGATTTTAATATGTCAAAACCGGGGAGTCCGGAGCAAATTTCAGCTTTGAAGAAGCTGTTGGGAGTCGATATACCAAAAGGGCTTACTGTGCTTGCGCCGGTTTATTTTGATTATGGTACACACACTCATTTTAGTGAGGGTGTCTTTGTCAATCATGGATGTTATTTTATGGACGGAAACACAATTCACATCGGAAAGAATGTTTTCATCGGTCCGTTCTGCGGTTTTTACACTGCGAGCCACCCCATGAATTTCATGGACAGGAACAAGGGCTTGGAAAGAGCCCTGCCAATTCACATAGGCGATAACTGCTGGTTTGGCGCAAACGTGTCCGTTATGCAAGGAGTTACAATCGGCAGCGGCTGTGTTATTGCTGCCGGCAGTGTGGTAACGAAAGATTTGCTGGACAACTGTTTAGCTGCCGGCGTTCCTGCTTCCGTAAAAAAATATATAGATCAGTAAAATTTCTGTTTAACGTTAAGATTGCATCTGATACACAGCTGCCGCGAAAAGCGGCGGCTTTTTTAGTCTTACCATTATCTATCACTCCTTTACAACTTAAAACTCAAGAGGCTTTTGGATTGTCCATTAAGATCTGACATACAGTTATACCGTCGTCATATGTTAGGTCATAAATGCCGTTGTATTTTCTTAATGAATTTTTAATGCTTTTAATGCCGAAACCGTGATTTACCGAGTCTTTTTTTGATGTTTTAAAGCCGGCTTTAACGTCTATCGGCATTGATGAGTTTTCAATTCTGATTTTAATGCGGCTGTAATCTGCGGCTATATCAATAACCACAAATTTTTCATCGAGATGCTGGCAGGCTTCTATAGCGTTGTCAATTGCGTTGCCGAGTATTATGCTTTTATCTACCGCTTCAATATTAACGGGAGCGTTAAGGCGGTGCGTTTTGACCACGTATTTTATGTTTTGCTCCGCGGCTTTTCTGCTCTCCGCGTTCAGCACCGCGTCAAGCGTTGAGTCGGCGGTATATGAAACGCCGGTCACCGATGATGAAAGCTTGTTAAGGCTGTTTAAAAACTCATCGGACCCGCCCGCGGAATTGTTCCTTAGCAATTCTTTCATTGTTTCCATGTGTTCTTTGATGTTATGCTTGAGCTGACGCAGCTCGCTTTCGTTGACCTCAAGCATTTTATAGCTGTCGGATTGCTGCTTTATGAGCTTTTGCGCGACGTCAAGCTCCAGCTTTGCCGAGTAGGTGTCAATAAATTCAAATACCATAATGTTAAAGTATATGAGACCGCACACGATCAGAAAAAACATTATCAGGTATTTTATTTCATGTGTTTTGGAAATCACCAGAAATAGATCTGTGCTTATTACTATAAACAGGCTGAACACGGGAAACAGCAGCATCATTATTCGGTATTTATTTGTTAGATTATTTCTCTTGTTTTTGGAAAACATGGAAATAACCGCATATATAGCAAAGCACAAAAAGTTGTTTACTATCATTGCCGTGTATCTTTGTATGCCGGCAAGCGGGTCGATCGCGTAATCAATATTCAGCGCGTATGAAAGGATAAGTCTGTATAAAATATCACTCAGGAGCGCCACCACAATGTATATAAATAACACAACAAGTTTTTTAAATAATGTGTCGTCATACAGAAAAATCAGCAGAACCATCCAAAGCGACAATGTAAGAACCATATTTACATAAATCGGTACGAAAATAAAGGACCTGATTATATGCACGGCGGTCACGCCCGCCAGGATAAGTCCCTGCTTTAAGCCGCGCTGTTTCGGGTTCAGCATCCGTCCGAAAAAGAACAGCACAATCATAACTTCAATCAAAGAATTGGCAATTTCAATGATCATGTCCATAAATTATCCTCCCACTGCCGCAAAGTTTAAATATGTCTTTTCGGCGGCTTCCTTATATCTGATACCGATTGGTATGCAGGTCCTTTTGGGATCGCACAGCACAAAACAGTCGTCGTTTCGTTTCACCGTAACATATTTAAGATTTACAATATAGCTGCGATGGCAGCGCAAAAATCCCAAGTCATACAGGCTTTTGTCAATATCCTTCATCTGTTTGTATAATTCAAAATCTCCCTTTTTGGAGTGAATTGTTATTACATGATTGGAAATGCTGAAATAATATATATCATCCAGTTCAGTGATGAACGTGTATCCGTTGTATGAGCCGGATATGATTGTGTGCCGGCGCTTGTATTCAGAAAACACATCTTTTATGCGCCTTTCGATTATTTGCTCAGGCTCGTTTTTCAGAATATACCTGAAAGCGTTGTAGTCATACCCTTTAACGGCATAGTCGCTGTAGTTCGTTAAAAACGAAATTATACATTTTTCGTTCCGCATTCTCAAATGGCGGACCGCCTCAAATCCGACCGCCTCGTTGTCAAATTCTATATCCAAAAAAGCAGCGTCAAACGGGGTTTCGGAATTAATCAATGCCGACACAGAGCTAAAGCTGTATATATCACAATCAAATTCCGACAGCCTTTTCTTAAATTTTCCCAGAAAGATTTTATCATCATCACATATTGCAATTTTCATATTTTCACCTATCGCATGAGATTTATTTATATTGTAACACAGCAAGCGGGATGTTTGCAAGGGTCTGCGGATATTCGCCGCTGAAATTCACGCCGAGATATTGCCAATTCACTCTTTTTTGTGGATATGCGCGGAAATATTAGTTATTATATTAAGACTAAAGCGGAAGGATGGAGAGAAATGAAGAAATATGTCTTTAAATATAAACTTAGATTGATAATATGTATTCTGGTGCTGGGCGCGTCGCAGATGTTTGAAATTTTATTTGCCTTTATATTTTCATCGATTGTGGATGCCGCGCTGCAGCAGGATATGGATACACTGCTTCGTGATGTTATTGCCGGAGTCTTTTTTGTCGCTGTCAGTATGACGCTCACATATTCGGGCAGGAAGCTCAGGCACAACTATATGAAGAAAAGCGTCGCCAATCTTAGAAATATTCTGGTAAATAAAATACTGGATTTTGATATTGACACTTTTCATCAGAGCAACACAGCAAGCTACTTGTCAATACTTAACAATGACGTAAAGGTGTTTGAGTCGGATTATCTGGGTTCGATACCTATTATTATAGTGAAAATATGCACGTTTGTATGTACAATGATAATATTTATTAAGATTAATATCCTTATTGCCTGTATCGCTCTGTTTGTCAACATTATTCCGGTGGTCGTAATGATGATTATGTCAAAAAGGCTGGTCGGCACTCAAAAGGAGAATATGGTTGAAACCGAGAATTATAATATCTGGATAAAGGATATACTTGCCGGGTTTGAGGTGGTCAAGAGCTATTCAATAATTGACCTGATTAAGAAAAGGCATTCTCTTAAGAACAGCTCCGTGGCGGATAAACAATATAACAGCATGAAGTACGACCTGATATCTATGGTGTTGACCGGAGGCTGTGTTGACGTGGCTTTCATCACCATGATGTTATTGAGCGGTTTTTTGGTGCTTCAGAATAAAATATCCTTGGGCATAATGGTAGCCACAGTACAGCTGATGAATTATCTGATGAACCCGATGCATTATATAGCCGAGCAGTTTGGAAAGTTCAAAGCCGCTAATGCGGCGAACAAGCGTATTTTAGATCTGATTGCAAAAAATCCTCGGAGTGTGACCGAAAGGCGCAGTGAAATAAGTGAAGAATTTAATTCATTGACACTTAAAAATATCAGTTTTTGTTATCCTCAAACGGATAATAACGTGATTTTCGATTTATCGTATGAGTTTAAAAAAGGCAAAAAGTACGCGATCGTTGGTCCCAGCGGAGGCGGCAAATCAACTTTAATCAGGCTTATATTCGGCTATTACACGCTGCGCGGCGGTGAAATCGATTTAAACGGCAGGAATATAGAAAGCATAACAAAAGAGAGCTTATACAATTACATAACCATGATTCATCAGGACATATTCCTGTTTGATGATACGATAAAAAACAACATCACGCTGTATAAGCGGTTTTCCAACAGCGAGATCCGCGACGCGATACACAGCTCGGAACTGGACGAAAAGTTAAAGAAGGTGGGTATGGATTATATGGTCAGCGAAAACGGCGGAAACCTATCGGGCGGCGAAAAGCAGCGCATTTCAATTGCCAGAGCTTTTATCAGAAAAACGCCGATAGTTTTAATGGATGAGGCGACTTCAAATCTTGACAACCAAGCCGCGTACAATGTGGAGAAGGACATTCTGACAAGAGAGGATCTGACAGCGATATTGGTCACACATAAACTGAGCGGTGACCTGCTCAGACTGTATGACGCGATACTTGTGATAAAAAACGGAAAAATCGCGGAGTCGGGCAGCTTTGAAGAGTTAATGAACAGGAAAAAGGAGTTTTATAATCTGTACTGCATCAGCAATTGATAAAGGATTTGGATTGACAGATGATATTTTTTATTGTATTATTTGCTCAAGCATAAAGCGTTAGCGGAGGTTATTATGGCGATACAAAAATCAGTATTAAGCAATGATATAATCAGCACATTTGATTTTGATGTGAATAAGTTCTGCGAATATGTGCGCGTCTATATGAATTGTTCATGTCTTACGGAGTATGACCTGGAATATATGCCGTATGCTTTCTCGAAAAGCAGATGAAATTTCCGAGCGCTTAGTATAATATTTCTTAAGCCGAAAACACCGCTTGAAAAGTGCATTGAAATATGGTAAAATAAATTACAAAGAAAAAGTTTTTATGAATGATTTTATGAGGTTCCATGAAGAGGGACAAGCAAAGAGAGGGGAAGTCAATGACCGGGACAGGGAAACGGAGCAATACATATTTTCTTATGTGCGAGAGGAAATGGGTTTATCACGTTTTGATTGTTGTTGCCGGATTTTTTGGGGCTTACACTTATCTGCTCCGCGGCTATGTGTTCTGCAATGCACAGACAGGCAATGTGGTATTAATGGGAATGGCGCTGGGTTCAGGAAAATGGGGTGAGGCGCTCTATTTTCTAATCCCTGTTACCGCATATATGATGGGAGCGTTTGTGTCAGAGGTTTTGCCTAATCCGATAAAGCGTCATTTGCCAATAAGGTGGGACACATTTTTAATTGCTATAGAGATGGCGGCAGTGCTTGCCTTGGGTTTTGTGCCAATGTCGGCTCCGGTTCAGATCGCGCAGGTGACCATTAATTTCATCGCTTCAATGCAGTACAACACCTTTCGTCAGGCGGAAGGCGTACCGATGGCGACCACGTTTGCAACCAATCATATCAGGCAGATAGGCATCGGGCTTGCGAAAGAGGCACTGCATCACAGAACCGGAGACAAAATACATCGAAAGAAGCTTCGGGAGCATTTTGAAATGCTTGTGTGTTTCTTTATAGGGGCTGTTGTCGGAACGGTTATGTGCAATCTGATTGCAGAAAAAGCCATTTGGACAACATTGCTTCCCTTTGCATTTATTTTCGTTGTGTTCCTGCACGCAGATCTTGTTGAGGAAAAGGATATGCTTGACAAAAAGCCGTCCGGTCACTGATGTGAAATACGAAGAATAATGAAAAAATTAAAATAACAGTGCTATTCACGTTGTCACAGACGTTTTTTACGCCAAATTATTGAATTTAAGACAAAAATGAGCGCGCGTACTCATGTCGGATTATGCAACAGAGATCGGCTGCCTTGCGGATTGCTCCGTTGACGTATCTGCGCTTGATTATATTTCATCAGCTAGTTTTGGATGCCGCAATAAACAAAATATGAATGAGGTATTGTAAATGGAACAGAAGGAATTAAAGAAATTGCTTGAGAACGTCGTGTCCGGACAAACGGATATAGACAGTGCGATGATGAAATTAAAGCTTCAGCCGTTTGAGGATCTTGGCTTTGCTAAAATAGACCATCATCGCGGCATCCGTCAGGGAGCGGCGGAGGTCATATACGGCGCGGGAAAAACGCCGGAGCAGATTGCGGAAATAGCTGCACATTTGTATTCCGCCGGTCAGAAAACGGTTCTGATCACACGAATGAGCGCAGAAGCAGCGGACATTGTAGGTGATAAACTTCCGCTTACATATCACGAAGCCGCAAAGATAGGAATTGTAGGCGAAATGCCAAAACCTGATACCGATTCGACTATTGTTATCGCAAGCGGCGGCACGAGCGATATACCGGTCGCGGAGGAAGCCGCTTTGACCGCGCAGGCGCTCGGCAGCCGTGTGACGCGTCTTTATGATGTGGGCGTGGCGGGCTTGCACAGATTGCTCGCGCATAAAGAGGATATTATGAGCGCAAAGGTGATAGTTGCGGTTGCCGGAATGGAAGGTGCGCTTGCGAGCGTCATAGGCGGGCTTGCGGACTGTCCCGTTATAGCC
>CANQKP010000073.1 GCA_947624495.1 uncultured Monoglobus sp.
CATGATCGGCAGACCATGACCGATATAATCAACGGTCGCGAACAGCTCAAGCTCTCTGCCGAGTTTGTTATGGTCGCGCTTTCTCGCCTCCTCCATCTGTTCAAGGTACTCTGAAAGCTCGGTCTTGTTCTTAAAGGCTGTGCCGTATATGCGCTGAAGCATCTTGTTCTTCTCATCTCCGCGCCAGTACGCACCGGTAGCGCTCAGCAGCTTTACCGCCTTCACCTTTCCGGTGTAATTCACATGAGGACCCGCGCAAAGGTCAACAAACTCTCCCTGCTTATAAAACGAGATCACCGCATCCTCCGGCAGTTCGTTAATAAGCTCAATTTTGTACGGCTCGTCTTTCATCAGTTCAACCGCCTCGTCTCTGGGCAGCTCGAACCGCTCAATTTTGAGGTTCTCCTTGGCGATCTTTTTCATCTCATTTTCAATCGTCTCAAGATCCTCATTGGTAAATGTGTGTTCTGTGTCAAAATCATAGTAAAATCCCGTGTCTATCGCCGGTCCGATAGCCAGCTTAACGTCCGGCCAGAGGCGCTTTATCGCCTGTGCCATAACGTGCGACGCCGAGTGTCTTAAGGTTTGAAGTTGCTCATCCATTTTTAAAAATCCTTTCTATATTTAATACTTAATTTAATTCATAATAAAACAAAAAACGCCCTAAAGCACGGAATATCCGAGCCTTAGGGGTGCAGTTCATCACGCACGGTTCCACCCTAATTACAGCAAAGCTGTCTCTCATTATACCCTTTTCGCGGGCGCACGGCAGCGCTTAATAGGTTCCCCGTTCAGCGCGCAGCTCATAAGTGGTGTTCACACAATGCCCGCACAGGATCGCTCTCAGCCCGCGGCGTTCCCTCTCTTTGTGCTTTCGCAATGCGCTACTGTCTTAATCATCGCTCTTTTATCATAATATCACGATTTAATTGTTTTGTCAACACATTTTTACAGTTTAAATAAATCCGAATGTGTACCGGTATCGATCAGCGTTAATGTCAATATGTCGTTTTCAATTAAATATATAAGCAGCCAATCGGGCTGAATATGACATTCTCTATAGCCGATATATTTTCCTGCAAGCTCATGGTCGTGATATTTTCTGTCAAGCTCGATACCATTCTGTATTTTTACAACAACATCTTCAAGCAGAGAAATATCAAGCCCTCTTTTTACCGCAAGTTTCAGCCCCTTTTTAAACCGTGCGGTATATTTTACATTAAGCCTCATCTTCCAGTATCTCCGTTATCATCTTTTTTACGTCGGTATACGATTTCACACTTTTGTCCCTGCTGATTTTTTTGGCTTCATCCATCGCCTCAACAACCTCAGGTTTGAACTCAGGATACTTCACTTCAAACGGAATTCCTCCATGCAAAATCACCTGCCGCAAAAACATATTTACTGCGTCAGACAAATTTAATCCAAGTCCTTCAAGAAGCTCAACTGCGATTTTTTTTGTGTTTTCCTCAACACGTATCTGTGTGGGTGCTGTAGCCATAATATAACCCCTTTCAGTTTTATTCAACCCAATCATATTATACTACAATCGGTTTACATTGTCAACACGTTTTATCAAAAACCTGCTATCGAGCAAGCAATTATTGCAAAAACAACACCCAGAACCGCTCCTGCGGCAACCTGAAGCGGGGTGTGACCCAAGATCTCTTTAAGCTTCTCGTCGCTCAGTATCGGATTTTTTTCCTCCCACGCCTCTATTATTATGTTGATGATCTTGGCGTGTTCGCCGGCGGCGCGCCTTATTCCCGACGCGTCGTACATAACGATCAGAGCCAGCGCGCAGCATACAACAAAAATTGTGGAGTCAAAGCCCTCATAAATTCCCACGCAGGTGGCAAGACTCGTGACGATCGTCGAATGAGACGACGGCATTCCGCCCGGTCCGAAAAATCTGCTTAGGTCAATCTTTTTGGTTCTTATAAACTCAATCAAACCCTTAAGCACACATGAGGTGATCCACGCCAAAAGGACGATAAAAAATATTCTGTTGTCTAAAAACTCATGTATAAACATCATATTCTGTCTGCCTCTGCACTCAATTGTCCCTTGATATAAGTCTGTCAGCCAGCTCTTTTAAAAACCATGCGCTGTCTCCGAAAATATCCAGCGCCGATTTTGCCGCATCTGTATACTCATTAAGCTTCGCCTCGGCATTTTCAAGACCCAGCAAAGTGACAAAGGTATTCTTTCCCTCCGCCTCGTCGCTGCCCACCGGCTTACCGAGCACCGCCTCGTCGCCCGAAACGTCAAGTATATCATCCTTGATTTGAAATGCCATTCCGAGATTTTGTGCAAACTCGCTTACCGCGCGGTATTCGGGCGCGTTCTCGTCAATATATCCCGATATGACAGCGCCCAAAAGCGCCGCCGCCTCTATCATAGCTCCGGTCTTTCCCCGATGCATCTGCTGAAGCCGCTCTAATGTAACATCATTTCGGTTTTCGCTCTCAAGGTCCACGACCTGACCGCCTATCATGCCTTGGACGCCCGACGCCCTTGAAAGGCAGGCAATCAAAATCAGCGCGGTCTTGCTGTCCACGCTCTCAAAGGCTGACTTATCCGAAAGAATCTCGAAGGCGCGGTTCAGCAGCCCATCGCCCGCCAGCAGCGCAATATTTTCCGGAAACGCCTTGTGGCAGGTAGGTTTTCCGCGGCGCAGGTCGTCGTTATCCATACACGGCAAGTCGTCATGTATAAGGGAATATGTATGTATGCACTCAAGAGCGCAGCCCGCAATCAACGCATCATTGAGACTGCCTCCAAGCATTTGCGCCGCTGCCGCGGTCAGTACCGGACGAAGCCGCTTTCCGCCGGCAAGCAGGCTGTACCTCATCGCCTCGTACACGCTTTTTTGCGGCACATCGGGGACCTCCGCAATGGTGTCAAGCATTTCGTCGACCGCGCTTACTATGTTTTTTAAGCCTTGGTCAAACTCCGAAACGTCTTTTGGAAAAACGATTTTACTGCTCATTCATACCTCCGAACGGCTGCTCGGTTATTTCACCGGTTTCCTTATTCCGCATCAATATATTAATCTTCTGCTCCGCCGTGTCAAGCGCGTTTGTGCATTGCTTTGTAAGCTTAATGCCGCGTTCAAACAGTTCAAGCATCTGCTCCAGCGTTACATCTCCGCTCTCCAGCGCCTTTACGACGCCCTCAAGCTCCTTAAGATTTTTTTCAAATAAATCTTTGTTAGACTCCACGCAAACCCCTCCTCATTATCATTTTTACTTTACCACCGCATCAACGCTGCCGTCGCTCAGCGTGACGGCAATATCGTCGCCGTGCTTAAGCTGCTTTACGCTTTTCACGACCTTGCCGGACTTGTCCTTTGTCAGAGAAAAACCCCGGCTCAGTGCGCTGAGCGGACTCAGCGCGTCAAGCTTTGACGCGCTCACCGCAATATCCTGCCGTTTTTGGTTAAGTATGCTTTTGTACGAATTCTCAAGACTCTTTTGCAGCGAGTCAAGATATATCCTGTTGTTGTCCAAATATCCAAGCGGATTTTTAAGCGCCGAACTCTCGCTCAGCACCTTAAGCCGCAGCCTGCCCCGCTCGGCAATTCTGTTCGCGCAGGTATACAGCCTTGAATACACATTGTTAAACTTTTCCCGAAGCTCTGTCTGCGACGGAACCACCAGCTCCGCTGCGGCGCTCGGCGTCGGAGCGCGCAGGTCTGCAACAAAATCCGCAATAGTGAAATCGATTTCATGCCCTACCGCGGACACCACCGGAATATGACTGTCGTAGATCGCTCTCGCAACGATCTCCTCATTGAACGACCAAAGATCCTCTATTGAGCCGCCGCCTCTGCCGACTATCAGCACGTCCGCGGAGTTTGTCATGTTAAAATATTGAATGGCGTTCACAATGCTCCTCGCAGAGTTTTCACCCTGGACCAGAACCGGGTACAAAACCACGTCCGAGTACGAAAACCGCCTTGACAAAATATTAAGTATATCCCTTATGGCGGCTCCGGTCGGCGCAGTGACAACGCCTATGCGCCTCGGATACTTCGGAAGCGGTTTTTTGTGGCTCGGCGAAAACAGACCTTCCTCGTCCAGCTTTTTCTTAAGCCGCTCAAAGGCGATGTGCAGATCGCCAATACCGTCCTGTTCCATATGCTCAATATAAAGCTGATACTGACCGTCCCGCTCGTAAACGCTTATTCTGCCGCGCGCAACGACCTTCATTCCGTTCGCCGGTTTAAAGGTCAGCCTCGAGGCGGCGCTCCTGAACATGACCGCACGCATTACACCGGTCTCGTCCTTTAATGACATATACATATGTCCCGAAGAGTGAGCCTTGAAATTCGAAAGCTCACCCTTGACAAGTATGTTATTTAAAATTTCATCGCGACCCAGCACCTGTTTGATGTAAAGATTTACCTGGGTTACTGTAAGAGCCTCTCTCACGCCTGAAATCCTCCGCTACTTTTTTATGTTACCCAAAATGCCGTTAACAAAGTCCACAGTCTCAGGACCGGCAAATTTACGGGTCAGATTAACAGCCTCGTTGATCGCGACCGGGTCCGGAATATCATTTGAAAATAAAACTTCATACACTCCGATACGCAGCGCAGCAAGACTGACAGCACCGATACGCTCAACAGTCCAGTCCTTAGCGCACTCGGTTATCTTGCCGTCAATCTCGCTGATGTTTTTCAAAACTCCGTAAACAACGCCGTCGATATACTCCTTCTGGTCTCCGGCGTCGTTTTCCTCATAAAAATCGCTCAGAATTTCTTCCATATCATCCGGTCGGAATTTATATTGAAAAATAATTGTGAAAGCGTGCTCCCTTGCTTTTCTTCTGTCCATAAATAACTACAGAACCGAAATTCTGTCCTTTCTTAAAGTAAAATTTAAGCCTCCGGTCCCTCGGCAACCTCATCAGGTTCCGGAATAATATCCTCTACCGCGTCCTCTGCGGCGTCAGCCGCATCGTCAACTGTTTGAACGGCGTCCTCTGCGCTGTCCCGAACGGCGTCAATGATCTCCTCGACCTTATCCTCGGCTTTTTCGGCGATCTTTTCTGCCTTTTCGGCAATATCTTCGGCAATATCCTTAGCCGACTCCGCCGCTTCCTTAAGCGGTGACTTGCCGTCGTTCCGAACGGGCTTGGGCGGGATCTTTTCCGTGTCGTTCTTGGGTACGTTAACGCCTTCAACACTCACATTTACAGCCACAACATTAAGTCCGGTCATAGCCTCGACCTCGCTCTTGACCTTTTCCTGGATCTCCCACGCGACATCGGGTATCTTAGCGCCGTACTCAACAATGATCGAAAGGTTAAGTGTTACGTCCTTGTCGTTAACGCTGACCTTAACGCCCTTTGACATATTCTTTTTTCCCAACAGTTCCGCAATTCCGCCCGACATCGAGCTTACCATTCCCGAAACGCCCTTGACGCTGCTTGCAGCCAATGACGCCACGATCGAGACAACGTCGTTTGAAATATTAACGCTGCCGGTTTTCAAAGTTTCAGTCTCCTGAACATTGTTCGTCTCCTCTGCCATAATAAAAACCTCCTTAACAAATTTTTACGTAATTTACAATATTGACATAATTATATCATATTAGTTTTTAGATTACAACAATTATTTTGGACGTTTTTATTATTTTTTATCGAATACATTTTTATTGTTCCGCGCTTATTTTTATTTGAGTTGCCGCCGCGCCTGTCTCCGCTACAATGATGTCTTTGATCTGGGCGACTGTGGCGCTGTCGAGATTTCCGCCTTTTACGATAACCGAAACGCCGCTGTCGCTGACCTGAGCGAAGCAGTCGTCAAAGCCCTTTGATTTAACTCCGGTCTCGATTGCATTTTCATTTTCCGAGTACTCGGTCAGCTTCACAATATTGTCCTCCGCCTCTTTCTTTGCGGTCTCGGAAGCGTTGGAGTTGCCGGATATTTCCTTCCATTTGTCCATCGTCTCGCCGCGCAGTTTATCTCTGTCCTGCCTTGACTCGGTTATCACGCTTGAGCCGTTATCGGACGGCTTTTCAGCTTGCTGCTCATCCGTGCCTTTTTCATCCTTGTTTTCATCTTGATTTTCGTCTTTGTTTTTGTCTCCGCCGATAAATCCGAAAGTCTTTTCGGCGTCATTCGCATCTTCTGCCGCCGGTGTCTCGGAGCTTGGCGCGGTCGTGCTTGAAACGCTGACGGCATCGCTGTCAACCGTCCCGAGAGTCCAGCGATAATATCCGGCGGCAAGCACCAGAGCCACAAGACCAACAACCAATATCTGCCGGCCGCCTCTGAAGGTTCTCTTTTTGGTTTCTGCTTTTACTTTTTTGGTGTTCTTAGAGTTCATAATGTAATCTCCTTTATGTGATTTAATTTTTAATACGTGACCTTAATTCTGTTGGCGGACAGTCCGTACAGCGCCTTGACCGCCTCATATATCTCGTTCCTGACGCCGCTGTCCGACGCTCCGGACGCCACCACAACCACGCCGATCGGATAGGGCAGCTTTTCTCTGACGACATACGGCTCTCCGCCGCTGCCGCTAAATCCTCCGCCCGACGCCGAGGCGGGCTGAGATTCCTTGGAGCTGGTCTCCTTTTTGCTGTCTCCGCTCTCGGTGATCTCGCTGGAGGCACGGCTGTCCTCCGCGAGGATCTTCTCGTTGGTGCTGTCTATATAGATCCTCACGCTGACGCTGCCCGCGCCGCTGATTTTTTCAAGAATTCCTTTCAGTTCATCCTCCATTCTTTTCGCGTATTCGGTGTCCGACTCGACTTCAGCGGCAGGCTCTGAGCTTGCGACATTCTTTTTGGCGCCGCCGCTCGGTTTGAAAAATATCAGAACCAAAATTGCCGCAATTATCGCACATATAATAATCGGATTTACTCTCTTCTTTTCGCTGCTCTCATCCGTGTTTTTGAAGCCGCAAAAAGCCTTTTGTACCGTTTCCAAGAATTTTGGCTTACTCATTCGCATACACCCTATACCAATGTCTACTTAATAATTATTCTGTCTTCGGGCAGTCCGGTAAGCTCCGATACCGTTCCGCGTATTTTTGCATAATCCGCGGCGGCGCCCTCCGGCATACCGACCGTAACGCGCTCGATACGACCGTAGCCCGATGTGTCATCCGAGATTTCAGCCTCCGCAAACTCCGGTCTGACCCGGCACCCCGACTCAATTCCGGATATTATGCTGCTCTCCAATGTTTGTTTGTATATTTTTATTACATCCTCCCTTTGTCTGCTCTCAACCTCAGCCGCTCCTTTATCAGCAGTCAAAATGCCTTCTGCTGAATAATCTTCTATGTATTCGTCAAATCCTCCGCGCTCTATGATATTCACGGCGGGCTGGAGCAGAGTCAAAATCAAAAGCAGCCCCAAAACGAGATGTATATACTTCCTGTACGTCTCTCCGGGCATAACCGACTCGACCATAGTTCCGAAAACCACCGTTATTCCAACAGCGCACGCCCAATTTCTCAGTCCTTCCACAAGAACACCTCTAAACCGATATATTTATCATTACCGTGATGATTATGATGAACATGACCGAGACCGAAACGAGCATTGAAAATGCCGCGGCGATGCCGTCAGCCATATTTGAGACACATTCCACCATCGGCTTTCCGGCAATCGGTTCGCAGATCGCCGCCGTTAATCTGAACATGAGCAGCGCCGCCGCGATTTCCAGCACAGGCTGCGCGAGAATAAAGAATATTACCAAAACGCCCATTATACCCAACGCGTTTTTTATTACCGCGCTGCACCTCATCACCGCTTCGATTGAGTCGGACAGCGCTCCGCCCACTACCGGTATTAAATTGGATGACGCAAATTTTGTAAGCTTAAGCGTCAGAGCGTCAGCCCCGGACGCCGCAATGCTGCGCAGTCCGGTAAAGGCGGCGAATATAGTCAGCAGCACGCTCAGACCGTGCTTGACGGCGCTGTTTATAAATTCGATCAGCTTTGTTGTCTTGAAATTATCCGACAGCGCGTTGACCACTCCAAGCCCGGCGCCGATCATCACAAGAGGTATAAACACCGATTTTATCAGGCTGACCGATATCTCGGTCACCGCCAGCAAAGCAGGTTCCAAAGCCGCGGCGCTGACCACCGCTCCGCAGGATATGAGGGCTGTAAGTATTACCGGAACTATACAGCGCATGAACAACGCAAGGTTATCGACCGCCACTGCCACGCCGGTCAGACTGCTGTACAGAACATTTGAAGCAATCGACGCCACGGCTATAAAACAAACATAGGACGCGATTTTAAACGCGCCGCCCTGCTCAAAACCGCTGACTGCCTCCGACAAAAACGAGCTTAAAACCATTACAGCTATCATACCCAGCATATTCTTCGCCGCGGCTCGGATCCTGCCGAAAAACATATCCGCGATTTCCCTGCCCACTGAACGCGCGTCAAGCGGAATTTCTCCTTTGGCGATCCGGGTAATCATTTCTTCTATCGAAAACCCTCCGGAATAGGGCGACACCGAGTTTTGAATAAGCTCTCCCGCGCCGTCCGCCAGCTGCTGCTCATAAAGGTCCGCATAACCGCCCAGCAGCTCATCTTGGATATTCTCCGCGTCATTTTCCTCGCCAAACGCTGCGCTGCAAAGCAGCGGCAGGATAATAACAAAAATCAGTAAAAGCTTTTTCATCCGTTCATAATTTCCCTTATAAGCCCCAGCAGGCGGTTTATCACAGGCAGCGACACGGCAAGGATAATCAGCTTGCCGCCCAGCTCTATCTTTGACGCGATAGCATTCTCTCCGGAATCCTTGCACAGCTCCGCAGATATTGAAACCAGATATGATATACCGATGATCTTAATGATTATGCACATATACTGCCGGTTGATATTGGCGCTCTCCGCAAGCGACATAAGCTCTCCCACAATTCCCGTAAGATACGGCAGCACGCTGAGCAGGACAGTGAATGACGCAACAATCGGGATCATCATTGAAAATTCGGGCTTGAGCCTCCTTATCAATATTGATATAAAGCCGCCCGTAAGTCCTATTCCCGCAATTCTTAATATCTCCATTGTTAAAGACCGAATATATTCTTGATCGTTTCAAACAGGTTGCTTATCTCCTGAATAACCATCAAAAGTACCACAATAAGCCCTGCAATGGTCGTCATCATCGCCTGGTCGTCACGACCTGCCCGACTGAGCAGCATATTAAGCACCGCCACCAGTATTCCTATTGCCGCAACCCTGAAAATCAAATCAACACCCGACATTTCATACCTCCGAATTTAATTAAAGCAACAGCACAGTTATCAGTATGCCCGAGGCAAGTCCAAGTCCGCGCTTAAGTCCGGCTCCGCTCGCCTTTCTGCGCATCGCATCCTCCTCTGCCAGCCTGAGTTTTTCGCATACAGCCCGTATATTATCCGACTCGGTCTCTCTCGTGCCGCAGCCGAGCATAGCGGACATTCCCTTTATAACCTCAATCGTTCCGCTCTTAAGGCACAGCCTGTTTTTGTTATCTTCGATCACCGCCTGCCACACCTCCTTTATGTCCGCGTTTCCCGCTTCCTCCAATCTGTCGGCAGCCTCTTTAAATATAACAGCTGCCGCCCCGCTGACGCTCTCGCCCGACGCCCGAAGCGCGTCCGAAAGCACCCTTCCGCTGAGGGCTATCTCGATTTCAAGAAATTTGAGCGCGTCAATGAACTGTCTTATTTGTGCGATCTCCGCGTCATGCTCTGACGCAAGCACAATTCCGATATAGCCGCAGCCGGTTATAATCGCAAAACCACAAACTATTCTAAGCATCATACCAAAGCCCTTACCTCCGCTTCGATCCTGCCGGTTCCGGTCCTGCCCTTTATCAGTATCAGATTTTCAAACACACGGTTTTCAAACAGCGGCTTAAAGACCTGTCTG
>CANQKP010000074.1 GCA_947624495.1 uncultured Monoglobus sp.
CCCAGCACGGCCACGACTTTATCTACCGCACCCATGAGGTCGCCACAAACGGGAACCCCTTTGCCCATGCGATACTCAGGGGCGGTATCGACGAACTGGGCAGAAACGTACCTAACTACCACTATGAGGACCTTTTGAGGATCGCCGAGGAATATGACAAGCGCGGCTTTGAGAACCCGGCGATCATTATTGACACAAACCACAATAACTCGGCGAAAAAACACCGGCAGCAGCCGAGAATAGCCTCCGAGGTCCTGCACAGTATGGCGCATGAGCCGCTGCTCAAAAAAATGATCAAGGGCTTTATGATAGAGAGCTATCTTTTAGACGGCAATCAGGAGATCAGCGACAACATGGTCTACGGCAAATCAATCACCGACCCGTGCATCGGCTGGGAAGAGACTGAAAAAATGATATATAAAACAGCAAGTATGCTTTAGAGCATACTTGCTTTATATTTGTTGTTTTTAATCATTTCAATAACCTTATCGCGCATTGATTTAGGCTCAAGCACCTCGCAGGAATCAATATAATTGCCAGCCCAGTAACAAAGTCCGGTCATACTTCCCGTAACGGTTATCGTGAAGGTACCATCATTGTTTTTTATTATCCGCACACCGCTGCCAAATCTGTCTATCACCTGATCAAGAATTTCATTGTCACACTTGAGCACCGCAGTGCATACCTCGCCGCCGTACATGAATATCGAGCTGTCGCTGTACCGTATCGGCGAAAAATCCTTGGGCGGCGGTACGCAGGGTACGTCCGTTATGTCAATACCGCTGATCTTGTCAATTCTGAACTGGCTGACTGCGTCCGCGTGGCTGTCGCACTTGCACAACAGATAATAATGCTCGTTTGCCGCCACCATTGCATAGGGGCTTACGGTGTACTTTTCATCCCTCTTGGGTATAAGCTTTTTGTCATAATCATATCTTAAGTATGTAAACCTTACCTTGCGGCACAGACGGATCGCCTCGTCAAGCATATCTATGCTTAGGAACACCTCTTTGTTATCGGTTTTTCTGCCGGTGCTGAGCGACGTCAGAGAGGCATAGGATCTTCTCTTGGACCGCGGCAGCAGCTTTTGCAGCTTTGACACCAGCTGCGCGGAATAGCTCTCCGGTATACTCGGATTTGTAAACACGCTGTCTATCAGCATCCGTATCTCGGAGGAGTCAAACTCACGGCTTTCAAGATAATATCCTCTTCCGTTATCCTCAGGCGTGGATATATCATAGCCCATTTCCGAAAGCACCGCAACACAGCTGTAAATAGTTCGGCGGTCTATGCTTAAATCATAGTCGCTGTCCATACGCTTTATAATATCGCTCATTTTAAGTATATTGTCGTAATCCGAATACTCCTTCAAAATCTCCAGAACACACATCGTGTTCGCTTTGGCTGTAAGCTTCATCTTTCTCCCTCCGCTCTGTTTATTAAATTGTATCATTATAACTTATTACAGTCAATATTATAATACAGCTTATATACAAAAAATTGTACATACAATCTCATTGAAAAAGGACCGCTTGACCGGTCCTTTTTCGTCGGGCGGCAGCCCAACTCACCAAAGAAACATATATTTTAAAATTCAAAATAAAATATATATTATCGTATTTTTATTATATCACACACGCTTTTCATAGTCAATAGTAAATTTATGTACTAAACATATTAGTACACAAAATACATATGATATGATAAAGAAAAATGAAACGAAGCGGTAATGATATGAAATATGTTAAAATTATACGAGATTTGAGGGAGGACAACGACCTGACGCAGGAGCAAATTGCGCGGCTTTTAGGTACGTCCCAGACCATGTATGCCAGGTACGAGCGCGGAGCAAACGAGATGCCGATACATCATCTTATAAGGCTTTGCGAGATCTACGGAGTATCGGCGGATTATATATTGGGGATCGAACCGCGCGCAAAAGATTAACCTTTCGCCAAGTTAAAACGGCTGTCCCGTAAAGGCAGGACAGCCGTATCTGATTTATGCATGATTTTTATTTCTCGCCTTGGCGCGGAGCTGGTTGTTGAGTATCTTTTTTCTTATTCTCAGGTGCTTCGGAGTGACCTCAAGCAGCTCATCGTCCGCCAGAAATTCAAGGCACGCCTCAAGACTCATCTGAATAGGCGGCGTAAGCTTAAGCGCCTCGTCGCTTCCGGAAGCGCGGGTGTTGGTCAGCTGCTTTTTCTTGCAGACATTGACGTTCATGTCCTCCGCCTTCGGGTTGACGCCCACAACCATTCCCTCATAGACCTTGGTGCCGGGCGATATGAACAGCGCGCCTCTGTCCTGGACCTTAAACAATCCGTAGCCGACAGCCTCGCCGGTCTCAAAAGCGATAAGCGAGCCGGTATGGCGGCTTTGGACGTCGCCCTTATACGGCTCATAATCATAAAACACTGTGTTCAGTATTCCCTCGCCCTTGGTGTCGGTCAAAAACTCGCTTCTGTAGCCCAGCAGCCCACGTGAGGGGATCAGATATTCAAGCCTCATTCTGCCGCCCTGCGGCGACATTGAACGCATCTCGCCCTTTCTGCTTCCTATTTTCTCCATAACCGCGCCCATACTCTCTTCAGGCACGTCGATCAGCAGCTTTTCAACAGGCTCGCACTTTACGCCGTCTATCTCCTTGTAGAGGACCTTGGGGGTGCCGACCGAAAACTCGTAACCCTCGCGGCGCATCGTCTCGATCAGTATCGAGATATGCATTTCGCCTCTTCCTGCAACACGGAAACTGTCGGTAGTATCGCCGTCGGTCACTCTCAAAGAAACGTCCTTCAGCAGTTCTCTTTGGAGCCTGTCCCTTATTTGCCTTGAAGTGACAAATTTGCCGTCCTGACCGGCAAACGGGCTGTCGTTTACCGAGAATGTCATCTCAATGGTCGGCTCGCTGATCTTCACAAACGGCAGCGGCTCCACAGCCTCCGGCGCGCAGATCGTGTCGCCGATAGTTATATCGGTTATTCCCGAAAAACAGATTATGTCTCCGACGCTCGCGGTATCAACCGCGTCCCTGTTAAGTCCGTCGATTTGGTACAGGTTTACCATCTTTGCCTTGTAAGGCTCATGGTTATTGTGATATTCGGTCACAATAACCTCCTGGTTCTGATGTACGCTGCCCCGCTCTATCCTGCCTATTCCAATTCTTCCTACATAGTCGTTATAGTCAATCGACGAGACAAGCATCTGAAGCGGCGCGTTCTCGTCACCCTCCGGCGCAGGAATGTAATTTTTTATCGTCTCAAACAGGACCTTAAGGTCCTTGCCCTCCTCGTACTGCGAGAGCGACGCTGTGCCGGCTCTGCCGGAGCAGAACAATATCGGGCTTTCAAGCTGCTCGTCATTAGCGTCAAGCTCTATAAGCAGGTCGAGAATTTCATCCGGTATCTCATCAAGACGCGCGTCCGGACGGTCGATCTTATTGACGACCACGATTACTCTGTGGTTCATTTCAAGAGCCTTTTGCAGCACGAACCGAGTCTGGGGCATCGGTCCCTCGGCGGCGTCCACCAAGAGTATTACGCCGTTAACCATTTTAAGTATGCGCTCCACCTCGCCGCTGAAGTCGGCATGACCAGGCGTGTCGATAATATTCATCTTTATACCCTCGTAATAAACCGAGGTGTTCTTCGCAAGTATCGTAATTCCGCGCTCCCGCTCAAGGTCGTTGTTATCCATGACTCTCTCTTCAACAACCTGATTTTCGCGGTACACGCCGCCCTGCTTAAGCATCTCATCGACCAGCGTGGTCTTGCCGTGGTCAACGTGGGCAATGATAGCGATGTTTCTCAAATCTTCTCTTACCATAAAAAAGCTCCTTTACACGCAAGAAAACAGACACGGCAGACCGTGTCCGATTTTTCTGTTATTTATTATAGCACATATTTTAGCCTGTGTAAATGCCAAATATATTCAAAAATACGCAATCAAAACCGCCTCAATTGTGTATTTCCTATACAAGCCATACTCCGGCGCAGTCCTTAGCTTTATGTCTGAATTCGCTCAGCGCTAAATCCGCCGCTTCGCGGCTGCCGAATATTCCGAAAACCGCGCTGCCGCTGCCGCTCATCAAAGCATATTCGGCGCCGAGATCAAGCATGATCTTCTTGTATTCCGCGATCTCAGGGCAGGCGGGGACTGAGACGTTTTCAAACACATTGCCCATATTCGCAAACATTTTCCGCCTGTCTCCGCGCCTTATCGCCTCGGCTAAAGCATCAATGTTCAAGCCGTCGGGCTTTTTTGAAAAGTCAAGGTTTTCATACGCCCACTTTGTGGATATGCTCCGCACCGGCTTAGCAATCAGAATACTCATTTCAGGCGGATCAGGCAGCGGCGTAAGCTTCTCGCCTATCCCCTCCGCCAAAGCGCAGCAGTCCATTACGCAGAACGGCACATCTGCGCCAAGATCAAGACCTATCCTGAGGCGCTCGTCAAGACTCAGCGGACTGCCAAGCAGCTCGTTCAGCATATTTATAACGCCCGCGGCATCGGCGCTGCCGCCCGCCATTCCTGCGCCCATAGGCACCCGTTTGCGTATGCGGATATCGCAGCCATCCGAGGCGTCTGTACGGCTCAATACAGCCTGAGCCGCGCGGTACGCAATATTATCCACGCCGAGCGGCATTTTCAAATCGTCGCCGCTTAGCGTAATTCTGCCGTCTTCTCTTAATGCGACGCTGACCTCGTCTCCGAAGTTCACGCGCATCATGACCATACGCACAGTATGGTACCCGTTGGGGAGCCTGTCAAGCACATCGATCCCCAAATTAATTTTCGCCTTGCAGATCCGTGTAAGCTTTTTCATGAATTACGGCGTGGTGCGGAGCTGAGTTCTGAGTACGTAACCCTGATGACCGTTATAGTCAATTCTCGCGTAACCGTTTACGACCACCTCAATAAGTCCCACAGGAGCATTCTGCGGAACCGCCATCTCCGCCTTGGCGTCAGCTTTGGGCTGACCCATTATGTTTACATCCGCGGCGTTAATATATCTTACCGCAGAGTACTGCATCGGCGGACGGACCTGTGACAGATAGAAGTTCATGATGTATCCGTACATATTGTTATACTTTACTCTCGCAAAGTCGCCGGACATCTCAACGTAGTCGACCTGGGTCCCGTACGGCACCGTCACCAAAACCTCGGAATTAGCGTCAGCCTTCTGATGGAGATTGACCCCGTGTGAAACGTTGGTCACATATCTGGTACCCACAACCTGCTGAGCTCTCTCATAATTTGAGATCGCCTGATCAACGTCGGCTTTCATTGCCTGAGCCTCGGTCACCAGCTCCGGTGTCAGATTTGACTGGGAAAGGAACGCTGTAAGTCTTGCGTGTGCGTCATAATAATCTCCGCTTTCGATTACCTTTTTGATATCCTTAAGAGTATCATAAGGCAGGTAATCGATCTGGGTCTTTATATCGTCAAGAAGTTGATGATATTCATCCACAAGCGCAGGCGTTGTTCTTAAGGTATAAAAATCCTTTAAGGCATTCTCAGCTTCATAATACATACCCTTGTTATAGAGCGCCTCGGCATTGTCAAGATAAGCGCGCGTCTTTGCAAGATCAGCCTCCAGCTCATTGGGCTGACCCGACGCCATGAGCGCTAAATTGCGGTCGGTTATCTCCTTCTCGGAATAGAAATCGCCCAAGCCGGCAGGGTCAAGCGTCTGTGCCGCAGTAAGCTCCTCCTGGGAGGTTGCGTTTATTATCTTCTCCGCGCCGTAAAAATCGCCGGCGGCATTCAGGTTTTTGATCTGCGCCAGGTTTGTCTCAAAAAGCGCCTTATAGTAAACAGGTGAGCTTTCAATATTCTTGTATGCCTCACCGCTGTTTATGAAAACAGTGGTTGTAACCTGATTCCATTCAACCGGCAGCCCCATCTGCTCGGAAATAAATCTTACCGGGACCATTGTAACCTCATCATTATACAGGATAGGCGCGGTGGGCAGATCATACCTTACGCCCTGAGCGTCAAACACCTCGGTGCTTCCTATTTTCATAGCGAACCACAAGCTGTCGTTTGTTATCACGACTTCCTGAGTCGCATCATCCCATGTGACATTGCATCCCAGCGCCTCCGTTACAACACGAACCTGCACCAATGTCGTGTCGTTCCGGATTATGCCGAGCGGCAGAGTGTTCGCGGTGTCCGAGACGGTGATCAATTGGTCGTTCACATAAATCGTAACGTTGTCATCGTCGGCAAATGCCGTGCCGCAGCTAAGTATTAACACTGCCGCCATTACAAAAGCCAAAAATTTTTTCATAAAAATTCCCCTTTCTTCTCGTTTACAACATTATACTCTAAATCCGCGTATAAGTCAAACGCAAATTTTTCCGTCTCAGCGGCTCAAAAATCTGCGCATTATATTTCTCGCTATCGGCGCGGCAGTTCTGCCGCCGGGAGTTCCGTTATTTTCAAGCACGACCGCGACACAAATTGTCGGGTTATCCGCCGGCGCGTAGCCTACGAACCACGCATGGTCCTCTCCGCTCTCGGTCTCGGCTGTTCCGGTTTTTCCCGCGACCGTTATGCCGTCTATCTGCGCCGTGGTTCCGGTTCCGTCCTCCACAACGCCGATCATCATATCCTCAACATAAGCCGCGCAGGCCTGACCCACACTGTCATACAGCACAGAAGGTCGGGTCTGACCGATAATCGTACCGGAGTCTGTCGTCACCATCTCTACCAGATACGGCTTCATCATTCTTCCGCCGTTTGCTATCGCCGCTCCCATCATCGCGACGTGCAGCGGAGTCATTACCAGTCCGCCCTGTCCTATCGAGACGAGCGCTCCGTCCAAGTCGGTCATATGGTCATACTGAATTTCACTTTTTGAAACCGGTATGTCAAAGTCAAGCGATTTGTTCACGCCGAACTTTTCCGCCTCGGACTTAACGCTCTCGGCTCCCATTTCATAGCCCAGCGTGCAGAAAACATAGTTGCTGGACTCTTCAAACGCAGTCTTAATATCGATATTACCAAAGACCTCGCCGCCGTAGTTGCTTACCTCGACATCACCCTGCTTAAACACTCCGGGGTCGTCAAATGTTTCGGTTGTTCTGCCGTTTTCATACACAGCCGCCGATGTGACTATCTTATATGTGGAGCCGGGCGGATACAAGCCCTGAGTCGCCCGCGCAAGGAACGGCGAATTCTTATTTTCCATTATGTCTACCCAGTCCTGCTCGATCGTGTTTGGGTCAAAGTCCGGCAGGCTGACCATAGCCAAAATCTGACCGGTTGTCGGCTCGATTGCCACTATCGCGCCGTTCCTGCCGTCAAGCTGATCATAGGCATACTCCTGAAGGTCGTCCAATATGGTAAGGTGCAGGTCGTTGCCCGGTGCAAGGTCGTTTAACGATATACTTATATTGCCCTTGCCGATGAGATCCGAGTCATGGGACATCTCAAGCTGAGTCTTGCCGTACACCTGAGAGGAGTATCCGATAACGTGGGAATAAAGCCGTCCGCGCGGGTAGTTCCTGATGCGGAAATCGCCGTCGACCTTGGTTTCGGCAAGCAGCACACCGTCGCTTGAATATATGTTTCCGCGCTTGACCCGCCGCTCGCTTTCCCACTGGCGCTGATTATATGAGTTGGTGTAGACCTCGTCAGCCCTGAACATATTGAACCAGAGCAGATATGACGCCAAAGCAAGAAACAGCAGCGCTATAGCCACAAGTACTCTTATTATCCGCTTATTGATATTCATTGTCCGCCGCCTCCTTCCGTTCGGTCTTGGCGGATATCGCCTGAATAATACCCAGCGAAGCAAAGCTTACGACTATCGAAGTACCGCCGTAGCTGACAAAGGGCAGGGTTATTCCGGTCAGCGGTATCATCTTGGTGACTCCGCCGATTATGATAAACGTCTGAAGCGCGAACATGACCGTCACGCCGAAGCTGACCGCCTTGTCAAACGGGTCGCTCGCCATTATCGAGATCTTAAAGCAGCGGTATGCAATTAAAAAGAACAGCATAATGACCGCCACGCCGCCGAAAACTCCCATTTCCTCACACACGGCGGCAAATATGAAGTCGGAATGGACCTCCGGTATATAGTAGGGCGAGCCATTGCCAAGACCCCTGCCGAAGTAGCCGCCGGACGCGATTGCGAACAGTGACTGGGCGATCTGATAGCCCCGGTTTGAAATATCCGACCATGGGTCGAGCCAGTTTGCTATACGGACCTGAATGTGGTACAAAAATTTGTAGCCTAAAAATCCAATCACCGCAAGAACGCCGATATTCATCAGCAGCAGCTTCTTGTCCGGCTCGTACACGTAGATCATCAGAAGATATATCGAGAACATAACCAAGATCGTACCCCAGTCTCTTTGCAGGACCAAAAATCCCACAAAGATGTAGGTGATAATAAGAGACGCCCACTTTGGGCTTACCTTGCCGAAAACCGGCTTTGACCACGAACCTGAACAATAACACGCCAAGCACATTATGAACAGTATTTTTATGATCTCGGACGGCTGGAACGACAGTGATTTAACCGATACCCAGTTCCTGGAGCCGTTGACCGTGTCTCCAAACACCAGAGTTATGACAAACAGAACCGTTCCGGCAATGAAATACAGGTACCAGAAGCTGTTCCATATTTTAACGTTATAATACACAACGTAAGCGATAAAAAACACCGCGCCGCCTGCCAATATCCAGATGATCTGACGAAATCCGTAGCTCAGGTCAATACGGCACAGCAAAAGAACGCCGATGGATATAAGCATGAACACCATCAGCATAATAAACTTATCGCCCATTCGTCCCGCCACAAGCACGGTATACATTATCAAAAACAAAACCAGCACAGCCGCGCCGGTATACAGCACGTTCAGATTATACTCCTTTGCGGTAAACAGCAGGGTAAAACCGAGTATATCCAACAGCACGAGCAGATACGCGGGCTTGCGGTAGTTGACTGAAGTTAATCGTCCTTTCATACTGCCACCCCTCAGATCTCAAACACGAAGTTCAGACCGCCGATTGACACAACATCCTCCGTGTCAAGAATTACCTCGCTCTGAATTCTCTTGCCGTTGACCGCGGTTCCGTTGCGGCTCCCCAGATCCTCAAGGTACCATTCGCCCTGCTCGTACCAGATGATAGCGTGTTTCTGGGAAACGAACCGCTCGTTTATCACTATGTCGCACTCAGGGCTTCTGCCGATAACCGCCTCTCCATAGATATTGTACCTTCTGGCGAGAGGCTTTGTCGGCTCCACCTTGGACTTTGCCGGACGCAGACTGGCGCAGGCTTCGTCCTCAATGCCGCTGGTTTCAAACCTGCTCATCTTTTTAACGTCAAGATATATCAAACGTATCACAAACAAGATGAACACGTATATTATAACCGTGAAAACGTAGCTCAATATTGTTGAAATAAAGCTGTAAATTGTCATACTGTCCTCCTCCGCGCCCAGTCGTCATTCAAAGCGCGGACCGCTAAACCTCGTCCCAATAATCGTCATCGCCGCGGGAGTCCGCCGCGTTCTCGTTTACTATCTTGTTCTTCTTCTGCATTATGTAAAGGATCACGGCGAATATGAGTCCTACGGCAAAGCAGCCGAGATAAAAATAGAGTATCGGCGGCGGCTCGAAGGATATTGTCGAAAGCGGATTGTAAAACGCCGTGCCGGACCTGTAGCCGTCGCTTCCCGCGTCAAACTCCGCTGGCGCTAACTGACACATTCTCTCAAACAGCCGATAGAGGAACTCAGCCGCCGACTTGCGGTCAAATTGATTTTCGGTACTGCACAAAGCCATACCGTTGTTGATTATTCCCTCTCTCGCGCCGAGAGCCAGCGCGCTCAGGGAGCTGTCTTTCATATAC
>CANQKP010000075.1 GCA_947624495.1 uncultured Monoglobus sp.
GCGGCTCTGCTGGCTGATCAGATCGCGACTGAGGCTGAGTTCTTCTGCTTCGGAACAAACGACCTGACCCAGATGACCTATGGATTTTCAAGAGACGACGCGGGCAAGTTCCTTGACGCTTACTATGACGCCAAGATATTCGAGAACGATCCGTTCGCGAAGCTGGATCAGAGCGGTGTCGGCAAGCTGATGGAAATGGCGATCTCACTCGGCAAGCCGGTAAGACCTTCGCTCCATGTCGGCATTTGCGGCGAGCACGGCGGTGATCCCACATCTGTTGAGTTCTGCAATAATATCGGACTTGACTATGTGTCCTGCTCACCCTTCCGTGTACCGATTGCGAGACTGGCTGCGGCTCAGGCGGCAATCAAGAGCAAGTAATAAAGAAAATAAAATCGGCTTGGTTTTTACCAAGCCGATTTTTTACTGCGGTATTTCCGCCTCGTCAAGATAAGTTTTGAGCTGCTCAATTCGTTCATCCGTCGGGTTTGTGAGATACGCCGCGCGGGAGACGTATTTATCTCCGGAGACGGTCAGGCGGATTATATTTGTGCCTCCCTTTGAACCGTCGGTCACGATATAGGTGTATGCCTCGTTCTGCGCGGTTTCGGATTCATCGTAGGAAAACTCAATTATTTTGAAATCTACGCCATCGGTCAGCTCTTCGGTGAGGGCGGATCTAAGCTCTTCCTGAGTCTTGCATATCTTTATGTTTTCGTCGGCTTTACCGCTTGTAATGTTAATGGTGTCGTTTTTGCTGACCGCGGAAAAACGCACGCCGTCGTCCGTCACTTCATCGTCCGCCAGCTCCCAGCCTGCCTCCGGCACCTTTACTATAACTCCGCTGTCGCGCCCCGCGATATAGAACATTCCGTCCTCCGGGACCGAGGGGTCCGTTGCAGTGTCGGCAACATTATTCGATTCGTTGATAACATTATCGGTCCCGTCCGACACAGGCTCGTCCGGCGGTATGGTCTGGGTACACGCCGCAAGAGACAGAACCGCCAGAGCGAGCGCGGCTAAGACCGGCAGTCTTTTGATCCTCACAAAAATCATTCCTTTCATGTCGTTTATGGTATTGATTTTAGAATATCATAAGTATTCCCGACTGTCAATAAATTATCCGCGCATAAAAAAGGTTTGAAATTTACAGACCGTATTCATCCATAAGCTCGCGCACAAGATAAAGGTCGCTCATACAGTGCATATTGGATATTCCGTTGCTTACCAAGTCATACAGCTCGGAGCTGTAAAACATTTTGAGCGCCTCGTCAAGGCTCAGTCCTGTCATATCCGCGAACTGTTTTACCACTCTCGCGTACTTTTTCTGGAGTAAAACAGGGTTTGCGTTCATACCAACTCACTCCCGTCAAACTTTAAGTATTTATCTATCACATTTTGGTTTCTGAAACATATCTGAAGATTTGGCTTTTCATATCTCAGGCGTTTTAACGCTTCGGATTTATCAATAAGATTATCAAAGTATAGCTCGACCGTATTAAAAACTTTGTCATTGGCAACACCGCCGATCACTATATCATAATCCGTACTATCTTTTCCGGTCCGGCAGTTTAATACAAAATCAAGCCACTCTTCCGAATATGTATCAAATTTAAGGGTTTTGCATTTTGAATATGCAGCTTCGTCAAACAGATACCTCGATATAACACCATTCATTTTTCTGAGTTTAAATTTGTTGCACCAGTCGGCAGCCTGACCGCGCAGAGGCGTTGTATAAAAGCCGCGCCCAAAGTCAACCTCCGCACGGGAATGGGTAATATCCGGATTGGGAACTTCAATATATGATCCGTGATATATAATCATAAATCAACTCCATCCTCTCTTGCGGCGGCAAGTATATCATTAATAATATAGTTTTTGCTCTGTGTATGCAGCGAGCTGTAGCACGGAATAACATATCCGTTAAGTATATTGCTCTTTTCGGCAAGAGCATTGTATACGGTTTTCGCTTCTATATTAAGCTTTGCGGCTATATTCTCGATGCAAAACACAGCAAACTCCAATTGGTCAGGATTTTGTATAGCGCCGTTCATTGTACCACCTCTTATGCACATTATATCACGGTTTAAAATAATTATCAATATAATTTACTATACAAACATTAATTTATTGTAAACTTCCGGAGTCGAAAATTGACAAAATTAAAATACTGTGCTATAATTTATATTCATTTCATATAATAATACGAACAAGCTTTACACAGAAGCTTCAAAACGAGCGAAATACATAGGAGGAAATATAATGAAAAAACATGATTTCAGTCTCAGACTGATAGTGTTCGCAGTATGCGCGGCGTTTGCAATAAACCTGTTTTACCTGCCGGACAGCGGCACAGTTGAGGCACAGGATACCGAAATGCGCGGCGTTTGGGTCGCTACGGTGGCGAACCTCGACTATCCGTCACAAGGCACTACCGATGCGTGGCAGCTGAGGACAGAGCTGGACACCGTGCTTGATAATTGTCAGGACATGGGCTTTAACACGATATTCTTTCAGGTAAGACCATCGGGCGACGCTCTCTATAACTCGGCGGTTTATCCGTGGTCAAGATACCTTACCGGAACTCAGGGCGTGGCTCCCGGTGACGGCTTTGACCCGCTGGAATACGCCGTAAACGAGGCGCACAAGCGCGGAATGCAGCTTCACGCATGGATCAATCCATACCGCGTGACAAATTCCTCGTCCGACAACGACCGTTTGGCTCCGAACAATCCGGCGGTGCTGAGACCCGATCTTGTTTTGACCGACAGCACCGGAAAGATGTATTTAAACCCCGGCGAGGCAGACTCTATCGAGATAATCCTTGAAGGTATACGCGAGATCGTCCGTAATTACGATGTGGACGGAATTCATATGGACGATTATTTTTATCCGAGCAGCGGGTTTGACGACTCCGCCGCCTACTATAAGTATCAGGATCAGTACCCAGACAAGGCGGACTGGCGGCGCAGTATGGTAAATACTCTTATTTCATGCGCAATGGAGGCGGTAAAGGAGATCGACCCGACCTGTATGTTCGGCGTAAGTCCCGGCGGTATATGGGCAAACAGCGATACACCCGGCGGCAGCAACACCAACGGCAGCAGCTCGTATCACAGCCTGTACGCCGATACCAAGTACTGGGTCGAAAATGAGTATCTGGATTATATCATGCCTCAAATCTATTGGTACAACGGTCAAAGCGGCGCGGACTACGGCACACTGCTTAACTGGTGGTCAGCCGTTTGCGCCCCCACAAACGTTAAGCTGTATATCGGCGAGGCGGCATATAAGGCTGCGGCAGGTTCGGAGCAGGCATGGAGCGGTCAAAACGGAATTAACGAGCTTAAAACCCATGTGGATATGGGCAGAAACAGCGCGTACGTCGGCGGATATTGTATGTTCGCGTATTCATCATTCATGGATGACCAAAGCCTTTATAATATGATCAAGGACGTAAACGCGGTCCCGATCGAGGCGCCGACGCTCGGCGGAACGGAGCAGCCTCAAACCCCGCAGGTATCCGAGCCGCAGCCCGGTCAGGCTCCCCAGGCGCCCGCGGCGACTCAGGAACCTGTCGCGCAGGTTCCGTCTGCCGGAGCGGGTTCGGCTTCAAGCTTTACTGATATGGGAGAATACGGTTGGGCTATGCCCGCCATAGAAGAGCTGGTAAGCCGAGGCATAGTCCGCGGTATCAGCGCGACTCAGTTCGGACCCGATGTGTTTATCTCAAGGGCAGACGCAACAGCGCTGCTCTACAGAGTGCTTCAGGATGTTGAGGTTGAGTTCTCCGATAATTTTGTTGACGTTACGCCGGACAAGTACTATTATAACGAGATCGGACAAGCCAAAGCCACCGGCGTCGCGTGGGGAGTGGGCGATAATCGGTTCGAGCCTGAGGGTACAATGCTGCGTCAGGATATGGCGACACTGGCGTACAGGGTAATGCGGGCACGGCATATCGTCAGCGCGATACCAAACACCGCAAAGGCGCTCAATAATTACTACGACTGGAGCCAGATAGATTTTTATGCAAGAGACGCTGTCGCGGCGTGCGTTGAGAACAATCTTATGGGCGGCTATGGCGACGGCACTATCCGTCCCAAGGACTTTGCCACCAGAATAGAGTTTGCCCTGTTTGTTCAGAGAATTATGACGCTTATGGATAATATGCAGCAATAATAGACAAAAATTAAATTTTGTCGTTGTTTGTGTAACAGAATTGTAAAAGTGCAGCCGTACATTCCTGTGCGGTTGCACATATTTTTTGTCAAAATGCGACCGAGTAATGGTTAAATATAATAAAATTTGGTGAGCCGACGCGGGATTATTCCGTTTTTACTTGATAAAAGCTGAAAAATGGGGTAAAATATATCCAAATGTTCGATGCCGTCAGTTATGCCGGCATTAATAATTTATATATATATCATAATATAAATAGTATTATAACTTTAACCGGGAGGTATTGATAAATGGCTAACGTTAAGGCTTCATCGGCAAAGAATGCCGGAGCGAAAAAGAAAAATCATAATACGCTTAAACCGGGAACAGCGGCATTTGAGAAAAAGAAAAAGTTCATAATGTCCGAGATCGTCGGCAAGGTAAAGCGTTATTACGGAAAGCCGATCGAAAAGGCGGCGAAGCTTGAAGTGTACAGAGCAACGGCTCTCACTATCCGTGACGAGATCATGGAAAAGTGGGTCACATATCAGGAGAGGATGGATGAGAAGCCGCGCAAAGAGCTTTATTATCTTTCGTTTGAGTTCCTTATGGGACGCGCGATGGGCAACAACCTGATGAATATAATGGAGACGGAGGTCTACAGAGCTGCTCTCAGGGAGCTGGGCTATGACCTCAGCGATATTGAAGAGGTCGAGACCGACGCCGGTCTGGGCAACGGCGGTCTCGGTCGTCTCGCGGCGTGCTTTCTGGACTCGCTCACAAACCTTGACCTGCCTGCTTTCGGCTGCGGCATAAGATACGAGTACGGTCTGTTCAAGCAGAAGATCGTTGACGGATATCAGATAGAAATGCCCGATCCCTGGCTCCAGAGCGGCAACGTTTGGGATATAGCGAGACCTGAGGACGTCAAGGAGGTCCACTTCAACGGCAGAATTATCGAGAAGTGGGAAGACGGACACATGAAATTCGAACACGTGGACTATAACACTGTTATAGCCGAGCCGTACGATATGCCGATTACCGGCTTTGACTCCGACACCGTAAACACGCTCAGACTCTGGAAGGCGTGCTCGCCCGAAGAGATCAATATGGCGGAGTTTAACCGCGGCGATTATGCCAAGGCTAACGAAAACAGAGCGCTCGCTGAGGTCATCTCAAAGATCCTGTATCCGGAGGATAACCACTACGAGGGCAAACTGCTCAGACTTAAGCAGCAGTACTTCTTTGTTTCCGCCACGATCCAGTGGATACTGGCAAAGCATAAACAGAAGCATCTGTCTATCATGGATATTCCCGAATATATCCAGATCCACATCAACGACACCCACCCCACCACGGCTATCCCTGAACTCATGAGAATTCTTATGGACGAGGAAGGCTTGGGCTGGGACGATGCGTGGAGCATTGTTGAAAGAACATTTGCGTACACCAACCACACCATTCTGGCGGAGGCGCTTGAAAAGTGGCCCATGGAAATGGTCGATACACTGCTGCCTCGAATCGGTCAGATAATACATGAGATCGACAGACGCCAGAGAATTGCGCTCAGCGAGCGTTTCCCAGGCGACTATGGCAAGATCGAATATATGGCGGTTATACACGACAACGGTCAGGTCAGCATGGCAAACCTGTGTCTCACAGCCTGCCACAGCATAAACGGCGTTGCCGCGCTGCATACCGAGATCCTCGAAAAGGAGACATTCAAGGACTACTACAGCATTTATCCCTACAAGTTCAAGAACATGACCAACGGCGTCACATTCAGAAGATGGCTGTATAAGGCAAATCCCGAACTGTCAAAGCTCATTACCGACGCTATCGGCGACGGCTGGGTAAAGGATTACAGACAGCTTGAGCAGCTGCTTCCGTACGCTGACGATGCGGCGTTCAGAGAGCAGTTCGCCAAGATCAAGCTTGACAATAAGAAGCGTCTGGCTGAGTACATCAAAAAGAGCAATAACCTTGTTGTGGACCCCGATTCGCTGTACGATGTTCAAATAAAGCGGCTTCATGAGTACAAAAGACAGCTGCTTAAGGTGTTCCATATTATCTACAGGTACAAGTCGATAATCGAGACTCCGGAAACCGCCAATATGATGCCCGAAACATTCATATTCGCGGCAAAAGCGGCGCCCGGCTATTATATGGCGAAGAAAATCATAAAGTTCATAAACAACGTTGCCAAGGTGGTAAATAACGATCCGAGAACAAAGGATATACTCAAGGTAGTGTTTATCGAAAACTACAACGTTTCCGTTGCCGAAAAAATTGTCGCTGCGGCTAACCTCAGCGAACAGATCTCAACCGCCAGCAAGGAGGCGTCCGGCACGGGCAACATGAAGCTTATGCTTAACGGCGCGCTCACAATCGGAACAATGGACGGCGCAAATGTTGAGATCAGAGAGCAGGTCGGCGATGACAACATATTCATATTCGGTATGCAGTCAGACGAGGTACTTGGACTCTATGCAAGGAACCATTCGCCCAGTCCGGAAATATATGCGACGAATATGGGCATAAAGAACATCGTTGATACACTGATAGACGGCACATTTTCGGGCGACGACCACAATCTGTTCTATGATATTTATAGGTCACTGGTACAGAGCCATGGCGGATTTGCGGATCCCTACCTGCTGCTGCCCGACTTGGAGTCATATGTTCATACCTGCCATGACGCAAACAAGCTTTATAAGGAAAATCCCGACGAGTGGACCCGCAAGGCTGTGATCAACACCGCAAAAGCCGGCTTCTTCAGCAGTGACAGAACGATTGAGGACTATAACAGAGAGATCTGGCACCTTAAATAAAAAAGTGCGTAAGGCAGCCTTTCATAAGGCAGTGAACTAAAACCGGCACAGCTGTTTAAGATTAGGTCATATGCCAAAAAGGACGAAATTTAAAACGGATAGAGAAATCTATGCTCTGTCCGTTTTTTTCTATATATTATTTTTAAAATGGGTCACATCTATTGACATCACAGACTCAGCGAATATTAAAGAGTAATTTTATATTGACAATCTGCAAAGAATGTGATAATATCTTTACGTACAAATAATTCCAAAATCGGAGGTAGTAATATGAAATTAAGGAAAATTTTAGCACTGACTCTGGCTGTTTTGCTTGCAATGGCGGTATTCTGCTCATGCAGTTCTCAGCAGCCCGTTACGCAGGAATCAGAAAAAACCGAGACCGAGTCGGATCTTGCGTATATGCAGGATAAGGGCGAGATGGTTATCGGCATCACGCTGTTTGAGCCTATGAACTACTATGAGGGCGATGAACTGGTCGGCTTTGAGACCGAGTTCGCAAAGGCTGTTTGCGAGAAACTCGGCGTTAACCCCGTATTCCAGGAGATCGACTGGGGTTCAAAGGAGATCGAGCTCAATTCAAAGAATATTGACTGCATATGGAACGGTCTCACGATCACTGATGAAAGAAAAGAGAATATGGCTATCACAGAGCCTTACATGAATAACAGACAGGTCATGATAACAAAGGCTGAGAATGTTGAGGCGTATTCCAATAGCGTTGCCGGTCTTGATGTTATAGCCGAGGTTGACTCCACGGGCTATGAGCTTATTGAGGATGACGAGTTCTTTGCCGAGGCAAACGCAACGGCGGTCGACTCTCAGGCAAAGGCGCTTATGGATGTTGCCGCCGGCACATCCGATGTTGCTGTTGTTGATTATGTTTCATCGATAGGCTCAATCGGTGAGGGTACGGACTACGCTGATCTGGTAGTTGCTCCCAACGAGTTCCCCGGCGATGAGTACGGCGTTGCTTTCAGAAAAGGCAGCGACGCGGCAGAGGAAGTCACAAAGGCTATGAAGGAGCTGGCGGCTGACGGCACTCTTGCACAGATCGCCGAGAAGTATGGTCTTCAGGATCTTATAACGGTAGAGTAATCAATTGGATTTTATAGGCTAAGCGCCGCGGCTTTGCCCGGTGTTTAGCCTATTAATTTGTTTGCAAAGAGGAGTTTTAAATGGATAGATTACCGGAAGTCGCGTCATCCCTTGTGGGCGGCTTTGAATATAACTGCATAATATTTTTCTGTACCCTTGTAATGGCGATACCGCTCGGACTTGTCGTAACCTTCGGCTCAATGTCAGGATTTAAGCCTCTCAAGTGGCTGTCAAAGACTTTTGTATGGATAATCCGCGGCACGCCTCTGATGCTTCAGCTGTTCGTGGTGCTTTACGCGCCGGGACTGATATTCGATATCCCGATAAAGTCAAGGATGACAGCCGTGCTTATCGCGTTTGTTATCAACTACGCGGCTTATTTTTCCGAGATATACCGCGGCGGTATTGAGAGCATACCAAAGGGTCAGTATGAGGCGGGACAGGTTTTGGGTCTCACCAAGACGCAGGTATTCTTTAAGGTGGTGCTGTTTCAGGTAATAAAGCGCGTGGTACCCGCAATGGGAAACGAGATAATAACGCTGGTAAAGGACACGTCTCTTGCAAGAATAATCGGCGTGACCGAGATCATCATGTGCGCCGAGAGGTTTACCAAGCAGGGTCTTATCTGGCCGCTGTTCTCAACCGGCTTGTTCTTCCTCGCGTTCTGCGGCGCGCTGACGCTGCTGTTCGGATACATAGAAAAGAAGTTGGATTATTATAAAGGGTAGGTGAAAGCTATGTCAATACTTGAAGTTAAAAACGTACACAAAAGCTTCGGCAGGACCAAGGTGCTGCGCGGCGTGGATTTCACCATGGAGCGGGGCGAGGTGCTGGTCATTCTCGGCTCCTCCGGCAGCGGAAAAACAACTCTGCTGCGCTGCCTGAACTTTTTGGAGACCGCCGACAAAGGAAAAATTTTTGTTGACGGCAGACTTATATTCGACGCTGATAACAAACAAAAACCTTCGAGAGCGGAAGTTCGGGAGCGGCAGCTTAACTTCGGGCTTGTGTTCCAGTCCTTTAATCTGTTTCCGCAGTACAGCGCGCTGGAGAACGTGATGCTTGCGCCGAGACTGCTGGCAAAGGAGCGGGCGGACTTTAAGCAGAACAAGACCGCAATATATGATGAGATAGAGCGCAGCGCCATAGCGCTTCTTGACGATGTGGGTCTTAAGGATAAGATGAACAATTATCCCTGCGAGCTTTCCGGAGGTCAGCAGCAGAGAGTGTCGATTGCCAGAGCGATGGCGCAGGACCCGAAAATTCTGTTTTTCGATGAGCCGACTTCGGCGCTTGATCCCGAACTTACCGGAGAGGTGCTTAAGATAATCAGAAGTCTTGCCGCCGAACACAAGACTATGGTCATCGTCACGCATGAGATAGAGTTTGCCAGAAACGTGGCGGATAAGATAGTGTTTATGTCGGAAGGCGTAATAGTCGAGCAGGGCGCGCCCGAAGAAGTTATCGACAATCCCAAACACGAGCGCACCCGCGCGTTTTTAAATAAACTGAGCAAATAGCTGCGCAATGTGTGCAGAAAATCAGTTTGAATTTAATTAAATTTGTGTAAATTTTACCGAAATTTTTCTTGACAATATTTCCTTAAGGTAGTATAATATTCGAGTGTGACGCGACCATGACTATGATCCCGGAGGTGGCAAACAGCGTAAAAACGTTGGTTTGGGAATTTCGGGGGAGATTGTCCGGTTTCGAAAAACAGGGCGGAAGGTCACATTTTTATGAATACGGATTTG
>CANQKP010000076.1 GCA_947624495.1 uncultured Monoglobus sp.
CTCGTGATAGTGGTTGACACTCACAGGCGGGGCATGGTGGAGTTTGAGGAGCTTTTGGACGAAGCCGGTTCCGTGGTGCTCATCGATCACCACAGACGTGCGGAGGATTATATAAACAACGCGGTGCTGACGTATCACGAGACTTATGCCTCGTCCGCCTGCGAGATGGTGACGGAGATCCTTCAGTACATTCAGGATAACCCCAAGATCACGCTTAAGGAAGCGGAGGCGCTTTACGCGGGCATCTTTCTTGACACAAAGGGATTTACTTTTAAAACAGGAGTCAGGACCTTTGAGGCGGCGGCTTATCTGCGCAGAATGGGAGTCGACCCGGTCAGCGTAAGAAGGTTGTTCAAGAGCGATCTAAAGGAGTCGGTGCGGCTGTCAAAGGCTTTGAGCGCCGTTACGCTTTACCGGGACAACATTGCGCTGGTTACGCTGCCCGAAAACGGCAGGGATATGCAGGTGCTTGCCGCCAAGACTGCGGATGAGCTTTTAAACATTGCCGGCGTTGAGGCATCGTTTGTAATTGCAAGATCGGGACACAAGATAATAATAAGCGGCAGATCGCTTGAGAAAATAAACGTTCAGGTTATTCTTGAGCGTCTTGGCGGCGGCGGACACATCACGATAGCCGGAGCGCAGCTTGGCTCATCGGATATAGACGAGGCGGTGCTGAAGCTTAAAGCCGCGATAGACGAGGTGCTTGACGAGTAGCCGGAACTTATGCGGAAATATTAATCATAAAGGAGATATAAACATGAAAGTAATTTTAACACAGGATGTAAAATCACAGGGCAAGAAGGGCGACCTTATCAATGTCAGCGACGGTTACGCCAACAATTTTTTGCTCAAGAAAGGATTGGCGAAGGTCGCTACCAAGCAGGCGATAAACGAGCTTGAGGGCAAGCGCGGAGCGGAGCAGTACCGCCGCAGTCAGGAGGAACTCAAGGCGAGAAATATTGCCGAAAGAATGAAGGAAATGACAGTAAGGCTCACCGCTAAGGCGGGCGTTGAGGGCAAGCTGTTCGGCTCGATAACATCCAAGGATGTGGCTGCCGCTCTTAAGGAACAGTATAATATAGAAGTCGATAAACGCAAGATCGACCTGCCGGACGGAATTAAGCAGTGCGGAGTAAGGGACGTCAACGTTTCGCTCTACACCGGAGTCACCGGTACGTTTAAGGTTGAGGTTACCGAGCAGAAGTAAACATAATAATAGATTATAAGATAAGTTATCAGAAACGAGAGATTTTCATGGAATTTAACGATATTCAGGAACCGAATATGAATATTACCGAGACTGAATTTCGCTCCATGCCCTTCAGCGAGGAGGCGGAGCAGTCGGTCCTGGGCGCTATGATGATCAACCGCGACGTTATACCTGAGGTGATCGGCATAGTCAGGTCGGATGATTTTTATATCGACCGCCATCGACGGCTTTTTGACGCTATCGTTGATTTGTTCGACAAGGGCAAAACAATAGATTTTGTCACGATAAGGGATAAGCTGGAAAAGGACGGCGTGTTCGCCGCGGTGGGTGGCAATGAGTTTGTGTTTAAGTTTCTGGACATAGTTCCGTCGACCGACTTAAGCAGCGTAAAGCACTATGCGTCTATCGTCAGTGAAAAGGCGAGTATGCGCCGTCTTATTGAGATGTGCGAGACTACTGCTGCACGCTGTTATTCCGGAGAGGGCGAGTTCGATGACATGATTGCCGGCGCCGAGCAGGGAATAATACGGATATCCCAAAACAGAAACACCACCGGTCTGACGCACGTTTCCGCATACCTGAACGAGAGCATAGACAGAATAGAAAAATTGGCAGACGCCAACGAGAGCGTCACGGGACTGACCACCGGTTTTGTTGATTTGGACAAAAGAACGGCGGGACTGCATTCGTCAGAGTTTATACTGATCGCCGGCAGACCCGGTATGGGCAAGTCGGCTTTGGGTCTTAACATAGCCCAGAATGCGGCTATTATTGACGATGCAACCGTGGCGGTGTTCAGTCTTGAGATGCCCGGCATACAGATCGCAAACCGTATGCTGTCGGCGCAGGCGAAGGTAAGCTCTGAGCGCATCAAGCGCGGCGACCTTAAGGACGACGACTGGTCTAAGCTTGGCGAGGCGCTTGCCGCCTTGGTCAAGACCAACATATATATCGATGATAAGCCGAACGTTACCGCGTCGGAAATCGCGGCAAAGTGCCGCAAGCTCAAAATGGAAAAAGGGCTTGATCTGGTGGTCATAGACTATTTGCAGCTCATGACTTCCGGAACGAGGAACAGCAGCCGTCAGCAGGAGGTCTCGGATATTTCAAGGACCCTTAAGGTTCTTGCCAACGACCTTGAGATCCCGGTTATAGCTCTGTCTCAGCTGAACCGCGCGGTCGAAAAGCGAGAGAACCACGAACCGGTCTTAAGCGACCTTCGAGAGTCGGGTTCTATCGAGCAGGACGCGGATATTGTCATCATGCTTTACAGAGAGGGCAAGTATGACGAAGAGTGCGAAGAACCCAACAAAACAATGGTCAAGTTCGAAAAACACAGAAACGGCGAGGTGGGCAAAGAGTACCTCACTTGGCTGGGCGAATATATAAAATTTGCGAATTGGAGCGATATGAGTGATTAATTCTGATAATCCGGACAGGGACGCGGTTCAGCTTGTCATTCAAAAAGTTTCGGATACTATCGATAAAAACGGTCTGCTTGACGGCGGAAAATCGGTGCTTGCGGCGCTGTCCGGCGGCGCCGATTCGGTGTGTATGCTGAGTGTGCTTGACGGTATCGCCAAAAAGAAAGGCTTTAAGCTGTACGCGGCGCACCTTAATCATATGATACGGGGCGAAGAGGCTGACGGAGATGAGCGCTTCGCCAAAGAGCTGTGCGAAAAAATGGGAATAGAGTTCTTCTCAGAGTCCGCCGATGTTCCGGCACTGGCAAAACTGATCGGGAGGTCGGAGGAGGAGGCGGGCAGACGCGCGAGATATGAGTTCCTAAGGCGCGTGTGCCGCGATAATGACATAGATTTTATTGCCACGGCTCACAACCGCAACGATCAGGCTGAAACAGTGCTGATGCGTATCATCCGCGGCACCGGTCTGTCCGGACTCAGGGGCATAATATACAAACGCGGTGACGGCGTGATACGCCCTCTGCTTGACGTGACGCGGAGCGAGATCGAGAACTACTGCGCGGCTAAAGGGCTTGAGTACAGGACCGACAGCACCAACCTTGACACGCGCTATACCAGAAACAATATCCGCTTAAACCTTATACCGATGCTTGAGAAGGAATTTAATCCGAATATAGTAAGCGCTCTGGCAAACCTTGCGGACGTGACGCGGGAGGACGCCGATTTCTTAGACGGCTACGCGTCCCGTCTTTACGCGAGGCTCGGCGCGCCTATGCCGAAAATGCCGTATAAGGCGCTCCATATCGAGTCGCTCAAGACCGTGAAGCAGCGGAGCATTGTGTCAAGGCTGATAAGCATTTGCGCAAAGGACGCAATGGGCAAGGATTACGCTCTTGAAAAAAAGCATATTGACGCGGTGCTTAAGATGATCGACGGCGTCAGTTCCGGAGCTAAGCTTCCGGGCGGTCTCGACGTCAGTGTCCGGTACGGCTGGCTTGAATTCAAAAAGACTGACATTGAACAAAAAGCGACACAATCATTAAATTATTCTAACAATAATGAGTTTTATGTTGAAGTCGGACTTGATAAGTTATATAATATAGAAAAGATCGGGGCGCAGATCTCGCTTACGTTGATCAACCGCGAGGCTCTGAGCGAGGTTAAGCATGACATATTGCTGGACGCCGACAAATTAGGGCTTGACGACAACGGCATAGGGAACGCGAAGTTTGTGCTGCGCAGCCGTATAATCGGCGACAGAATAGCGGTTTACAAAAACGGAAAGACTAAAAAGCTTAAGAGCTTGTTTATCGACCGAAAGATACGCAGCGAGGATAGGGACCGTGTTCCGGTCCTGTGCTTAAACGGTGAGATAATCGCTATACCGGGAGTTCGGATAAGCGAAATATACAAGGCGGATAAACGCACGAAGAATTATTTGGTGGTTCATTATGAAAGGTATGAAAATTAAAAGGATCATGTTCACCGAAGAGGAACTAAGCGGCATAGTTTCCGGTCTTGCGGACAAAATAAACAGTGATTTAAAAGACGCCGAAAGTTTGGTTGTGCTGTGTGTCCTCAAGGGAGCGGCGGTCTTTACCACCGACCTTGTGCGCCGCCTCTCAATTCCCGACGTACGCATTGAGTTTATTCGGGCGTCGAGTTACGGACGGGAAGATGTGAGCAGCGGAAATGTGACGGTCGGCGCCGTCACCGGAGACATTGAAGGCAAGGACGTGCTTGTGGTAGAAGATATAATAGATACCGGACGCACGTTAAGCGAGCTTAAAGAGCGGCTCAAGGCAATGAATCCCAAAAGCCTGCGTTTTTGCGGTCTGTTTGATAAACCTTCAAGGCGCACCGCGGACTTTAAGGCTGACTACATAGGCGCCGTTATACCGGATGAGTTCATTGTGGGCTACGGTCTTGACTACGCCGAATATTACCGCCACCTGCCGTATGTGGCGGTGATCGAGATTAATGATTAAGATTTAGATTATATTATAGAATTGGAGGATTTTTTATGAGACGTTTAGGAGATTATGCTGACGATGCGGTCAGGTTTGCGTCGCCGTATGTGAAAAGGACCGGTGAGTTTTTTGAAAACGCCGGCGACAGCGCCAAGGACTGGTATTATACCAAAAAGAGGGCGTACATGAGAAAGTATCATCCCACAGCTTTAGAAAAGCTTTGTGACGCAATAAGCGGCAGTATGCGGCTTATAATGATTATCGTAAGCATTGCGGGCGGAATTGTCGCGGTTTTGCTGGCTGCGAGAGCAATCGCCAACAAGTTCTATTTCAGCAAGCACAGAATAATCGGTTATAACGAGACAGACGAGGCGCCGGAGGAGGCGCAGGACGCGTCCGACGAACAAACGGACGCCGAGTCGGACGCCGAGCCGGAAGACGACGAGGCGATCAAGAAGGAAAAGGGTTATATTGTACTTTGATACCGATTGCCTTTTCTGCTGCTCAAAACGGGCGGCAGAAAAGGCAAAATAAAATATATTGGAGAGGTAAATCATATGAACATTCAGACGAAATTTTCAGATAAGGTAAAGGATTTGGAAGCATCCGCCATACGTGAGATATTTAAGCTTCTGGACAAGCCCGGAATAATCTCGTTCGCGGGCGGCGCCCCCGACCCGGAGCTGTTTCCATGCGAGCAGCTGGCAAAGGCGGCGAGTGATGTGCTGCTGAACAACGGCAAAATCGCGCTTCAGTACGGCGTGACCGAAGGCTACACGCCGCTCAGAGACTGGGTTAAGGCAAGGCTTATTTCCCAGGGCATAATCAGCGAGGGCGACTTTAACGAGACGATAATCGTCAGCGGCGGTCAGCAGGGTATCGACCTTGCGGCGAAGTCGCTGCTTAATCCCGGCGACGGCGTTGTTTGTGAGCTTCCAAGCTTTGTTGGCGGACTTAACTGCTTCCGTTCCTATAATGCCGAGATTTACGGTGTGACCGTAAAGAGCGACGGTATCGATATGGAGGAGCTTGAGGAACTGCTCCGTGCCCACCGCAATATCAAGGTGATTTACACGATAGCAACGTTCCAGAACCCGTCCGGCATAACAATGTCGCTTGAAAAGCGCAAAAAACTGCTCCGGCTTGCCGACGAGTATGATTTTATCATATTCGAGGATAATCCGTACGGCGAGCTGAGATTTGACGGCGAGGACGTCCGCACAATGAAGTCAATGGATACCGAGGGCAGAGTCGTGTACTTGGGTTCGTTCTCGAAAATTTTGTCTCCGGGTCTTAGACTCGGTTTCACATCCTGCCACAAGGACCTTATGGAACGCATGATAATCTGCAAGCAGGTGCAGGACGTACATACCAACGTTTTCGCTCAGATGACGGCGTATGAGTATGTCACGCACAACTCAATAGACGAGCATATAGCCCGTCTGCGCAAGGTGTACGGTGAGAAGTGCCGCTTCATGTGCGATTGCATGGACAGGTATTTCCCGAAATCCGTCACCCACACCACGCCGCAGGGCGGAATTTTCCTGTTCTGCGAGATGCCCGAAGGTCACGACGCCAAGGAGATTATGGCAAAGGCGGTGGAGCGCGGAGTGGCGTTTGTCCCCGGCTCTACCACAATGATAGACGACAAGGCGACCTACAGCACGTTCAGAATGAACTATTCCACCGCCTCGTTTGAGCAGATCGAAAGCGGAATAAAGATTTTGGGAGATCTGCTGAAAGAGGAGGTAGGCGAGTAATGAGCGATACCAAAAAGAGGATCTTAAGCGGAATTCAGCCTTCGGGCGCGCTGACGCTCGGCAACTATGTGGGCGCGCTCAGGAACTGGGTCGAGCTTTCGCGCGGCGATGAGTACGAGGCGTTCTTCATGCTGGCGGATATGCACACCATAACCGTCCGCCAGACGCCAAAGGATTTTCGCAAAAACGCGATGGATCTGCTGGCTCTGTTTATCGCCTGCGGACTTGACCCGGAAAGAAGCCCGATTTTCTTTCAGTCCCATGTTCCGGCTCATGCTATGCTCGGCTGGGTACTGATATGCAACACCTATATGGGCGAGCTTTCCCGTATGACACAGTACAAGGACAAATCCAAAAAACATTCCACGAACATAAATGCGGGTCTTTTCACCTACCCGTCGCTTATGGCGGCTGATATACTGCTGTATCAGGCTGATCTGGTCCCGGTCGGCAACGACCAGAACCAGCACCTTGAGCTGACGCGTGATTTGGCGAACCGATTTAACAACGCATACAGTGAGACCTTCAAGGTGCCGGCAGCGTACAATCCCAAGGTGGGCGCGCGCATAATGAGCCTTCAGGATCCGTTCCAGAAAATGTCCAAATCGGACTCCAACGAGAACGGATATATTCTTCTGCTTGATCCCCTTGATCGGGCGGCTAACAAGATAAAGCGGGCTGTGACCGACTCCGGCAGCGAAGTGCGCCGCGGCGAGGGAAAAGAGGGTATTGAGAACCTCATGTCCATATACGGCGCGGTCACAGGTAAGACTTTTGACGAGATTGAGTCTGAGTTTGACGGCAAAGGCTACGGCGATTTCAAAAAAGCGGTGGCTGAGGCGGTAGTCGAGACATTGAGACCCATTCAGGAGCGTTACAACGACCTGATGAACAACAAGGATTACTTAAAGCAGGTTTATAAGAGCGGCGCCGAGCGCGCGGGTCGGGTCGCTATGAAGACCTTGTCAAAGGTGTACCGCAAGGTCGGATTTATCGAGCCGTAAAAAGCCTTGATACGAAACGGCTTTAGAGCTTGAGGGGGAATTTACAAATGATTTTCAGTAACCAAATATATGTGCTGCTGGCGCTTGTTGTGGCGTTTTTGATTTCGTTTTCGGCGACGCCGATGGTAATATCCTTAGCCCACAAGGTAAACGCGATAGATGTGCCGAAGGATGCACGGCGCGTTCACAAAAAGCCGACACCGCTTATGGGCGGCTTGGCTATATTTTACGGATTTGTCATAAGCGTTGTGTGTTTTGCCACTATTGATAAAGAGGTGCTTGGTATTCTTATCGGCTGCGTGATAATTGTCACTACCGGCGTGATCGACGACATTACCGACATGAAGCCTATTATAAAGCTGCTGTGCCAGATCTTGGCGGCGTCGGTGGTCGTGTGCTGCGGGGTGAGGATCGAGCATTTTGCCAATCCGTTCGCAAACTGGTTCGGCAATCATTACATAGTGCTTGATTATTGGGTCTCCTGCGCGATCACCATTATCTGGATAGTCGGCATATGCAACGCCGTAAACCTTTTGGACGGTCTTGACGGTTTGGCGGTTGGCGTTTCATCTATTGCGTCAATAGCGCTGCTGACGCTGACGCTTATCAGCGAGAACCTGAACGTTGCTATAATCACCGCGGCGGTCGCGGGCGCGGGCTTTGGATTTTTACCCTACAACTTCAATCCGGCTAAGATTTTCATGGGCGACACGGGAGCGCTGTTTTTGGGCTTTATATTAGCCTGCATCTCAATTCAGGGTATGCTCAAAATGTCGGCGGTCATCACCTTCGCGGCGCCTGTGCTTATATTGGGACTGCCGATTTTTGATACGGTGTTTGCAATTTTGCGTCGCGTGCTTACCGGTCACTCGCCGATGCAGGCGGACAGAGGTCACCTTCACCACCGGCTGCTTGATATGGGATTTTCCCAGCGCCGGGTAGTTGCTATACTCTACACCCTGACCGCGGTTTTATGTATGACGGCAGTGGTCATCTCGATACGCGGCTACACCAGAGGACTTATTCTGATCTGCTCGGTCCTGCTTATAATTCTTGTCTCGATCAAGGTTATGGGCGAACTTCACGATCCGGGCGAATATATAAACTATAACGCTGACGAGCAGCTTACAGAGGAGGAAGATGATGAGCGAAAGAATTAAGGTAATGACTATCTTCGGCACAAGACCGGAGGCGATAAAAATGGCTCCGCTTGTTAAGGAGCTTGAAAAGAACAGTGACAAAATCGAGTCGGTGGTCTGCGTGACAGCCCAGCACAGAGAAATGCTGGATCAGGTGCTTAAAATTTTTGATATAACGCCGGACTACGACCTTAACATAATGCATGACAGGCAGACACTTGTGGGAATTGCAACCCGTGCCCTTGAGGGGCTGGATGAGGTCATGAAGGAAGTAAAGCCGGATATCGTTCTCGTCCACGGCGATACATCCACCACGTTCGCGGGCAGCCTTGCTGCGTATTATAACCAAATTGCGGTGGGTCATGTGGAAGCGGGTCTTAGGACATATGACAAGTACTTCCCGTTCCCGGAAGAGATAAACCGCAGAATAACCGGCGTTATCGCCGATATGCACTTTGCGCCGACCAAGCGCAATGAGCATAATCTGCTCAGCGAGAATACAAATCCTGACGACATTTACGTAACCGGCAACACGGTAATAGACGCGCTCCAGACGACGGTGCGCGATGATTACGTTTTCGCCGACGAGGGACTTAAATCTCTCGACTGGGAAGGCAAGCGTGTGATCGTGATGACGGCTCACCGCCGTGAAAACTTGGGCGAGCCGCTTAAGAATATCTGCCGCGCGGTACTCAGAATTGTGAATGAGTTTGATGATGTTCAGGTTGTGTATCCGGTGCATCTTAACCCCGCGGTCCGCGAGGTCGCGTTTGACATTCTCGGAGGTCATGAGCGGATAAAGCTTATCGATCCTGTCAGCGCGGATGAGCTTCATAACTCAATCAAGCGCGGATATCTGGTTTTGACCGACTCCGGCGGACTCCAGGAGGAAGCGCCGTCGCTTGGCAAGCCGGTCCTGGTTCTTAGAAACGAGACCGAAAGACCGGAGGCTGTTGACGCAGGTACCGTCAAAATAGCCGGCGTTGACGAGGAGAACATATACAGAATGACAAAGGAGCTTTTAAGCTCCAAGGAAGAATATTCCAAAATGGCGCACGCGGTCAATCCGTACGGTGACGGTCACGCGTCCGAAAGGATAGTAAAGGCTATAATCGAGAGGTTTAGAAAATAGGTTGTCAAAAGACTTGCAAAAAAAGGTGAAATGATGTATAATACCCTTGTCGGAGCAATCCGATAGTGAGAAGGTAAGGCTGAAAACAGTGTTAAACGCTGGGCGGTTATGCCGACATCTCCCGAAAGGGGGTGAGGCTTATGG
>CANQKP010000077.1 GCA_947624495.1 uncultured Monoglobus sp.
CGGGTGTTCTCCCTCGCGCGCTTTGCCGCCTCTCTTGCGCGGGACGCTGTCATCGCCTTATCGACTATTGTCCTGGCGACCGTCGGGTTCTCGTCAAAAAACTCGGTCAACTTCTCGCTTATCATTTTCTCTACAACATTTCGTATCTCGCTGTTGCCGAGCTTTGTCTTGGTCTGACCCTCAAACTGCGCCTCGGTCACCTTTACGCTGATAATGCAGGCAAGACCCTCGCGCGTGTCCTCGCCCTTAAGGTTGGGGTCGCTCTCCTTAAGCAAATTTGTGCGCCTTGCGTAGTCGTTTATTACCTTGGTCAGGGCAGACTTGAAGCCGGTCTCATGGGTTCCGCCCTCGGTGGTGTTTATGTTGTTGGCAAAGCTAATTATCATTTCGCTGTAGCCGTCGTTATACTGCATGGCGACCTCCGCCTCGCAGGTCTCGCGGACGGCGTTTACATATATAACGTTCGGATGTATAGCTTCCTTGTTCCTGTTCAAAAACTCAACGAACTGACGTATGCCGCCGTCGTATCTAAGCTTTATCTCCTTTGGCTGGCTTTCGGCGCTTTCGCGCTTGTCCCTGAGGATTATGGTGATGCCGGCGTTAAGGAACGCCTGCTCCCTCAGGCGGCGTCGCAGAATATCGTAGTCATATACAAGATCCTCGAAGATCTCGCTGTCCGGCTTGAAATGGACCTTGGTACCGGTCTCTGCGGTGTCGCCTATCTCCTTAAGCGCGCCGCAGCTGTTTCCGCGCTCATATTTCTGGTAGTAGATATGCTCGCCGTTGCGAATCTCGACTTCAAGATACTCCGAAAGCGCATTTACGACCGACGCGCCTACGCCGTGCAGTCCGCCGGACACCTTGTATCCGCCGCCGCCGAACTTGCCGCCGGCATGGAGCTGGGTAAACACGACCTCAACCGCCGGAATACCCATTTTGGGATGAATTCCGGTGGGGATACCGCGTCCGTTATCCGTGACGGTTATGGAATTGTCCGGCTCGATCTCTACCAATATCTCATCACAAAAGCCTGCCAAAGCTTCGTCTATCGAATTATCCACTATCTCATAAACCAGGTGGTGGAGTCCTCTTGAAGTTGTGGAGCCGATATACATTCCCGGTCTCTTTCTTACAGCCTCAAGCCCTTCAAGCACCTGTATCTGAGTTTCGTCATAAGAGTCCTCAATAGGTACGCTTGTAATATGTTGTTCTTCCTGCATAACTTTCTTGCCTTTCTGCCCAAAATTATATATGCTCGTCTTGCCGTCCGGGCGGGGATGGCAAAACGGAAAACCTCAATCAAAAAATCCGGCGTTTATCAGCGAGTAGCCCGAAAAATCCTTGATCCTTTTCACTCTGCCCGCCAGCGCCTTTGATGAAATGTTTGTGATATAGACCCGGCTGACGCCGCTCTCCTCGCACAGCACCACCGACTTCGGAATATCATCGGCAACGGTTATGACCTTGCCGTCCTCCTCGGCTCTTTTCAAGAACTCACGGGAATTCTTGGCTATGGTAAGGTTGTCCATATCAAGTATTGCAACAACCTCGTCGGCATCAACGGTTGTGTTCTTGCCTAAATGTAAGTACATATTATCTATCCTTTAATCGCTCTGTCTCTCCGCGGTGCCGTCTTTGACGTATATCCCGGTCACGCCGCCTCTGCCGCCGATGCTGCCCAAAAAATCCTCATAATCCGTGCAGGTGATTATAATCTGCATATCGTCTATATTAGCCAAAACAAATTTGCGCCTGCTTTTATCAAGCTCGCTCATAATATCGTCCAGCAGCAGAACCGGAGTCTCGTCGATCTCCTCTTTTATCAGCCGCACCTCCGCCAGCTTCTGGACCAGCACTATTGTCTTCTGCTGACCCTGTGACGCAAAGGAGCGCGCGTCTCTGCCGTTTATCTCGTAGGATATATCCTCGCGGTGGGGACCCACTATAGTTTCCCTGTGTTCCGCCTCCCTCGGCGCGGCGGCTGAAATTCTGTTTCTCAGCCGCTCCGCAAGCTCTTTGCGGTCTATATCGGCATTAATATCCAGCCTGCCGATGCATGACATATACTTAAGACTAAGCTCCTCGGACCCTCCGGAGATCTCCTTCTGGGTCTCGGCGGCGAACCGCTCAAGCCTTCTGATAAACTCAAGGCGGTAGGCGATAAGCTCCGCCGAGAGCGCGGCAAGCTTTTCGTTCATGATATCCAAAAGGGTACGGTTCGGCTCCTGCATCTTAAGCAGCGCATTTTTGCTTTCGACCACGCGTTTAAGCTCCACAAACTTCGAAAAGTAGTTGGGACGGAGCTGGCTTATCAGCATATCCAGATTGCGCCTTCTGCCTCTGGGTCCGTTCTTGACCAGCCCAAGCAGTTCGGGACCGAAATACACCACATTGAACTTTCCCAAAAGCTCGCTGTTTTTTCTGACCGGAATGTCGTTATAGGTTATGGTCTTGCGGCTGCCCCGGCTGAGATTTATTTCAAACACGCTCTCTCTGCCGTAGGCGGAAAAATCCAGTCCGATGGACGCGCGGTCACCGCCGTGGCGGATCATCTCCGCATCCCTTGCGGTCCTGTTGGAGCGGCCAAGCGAAAACATATGCACCGCCTCAAGGATATTGGTCTTGCCCTGGGCGTTGTCGCCGTATATAACGTTTATGCCCGGACCGAATTCGATCTCCTGCCTTTCATAGTTGCGGAAGTTTTCAAGCCGCAGCCTGTCTGCCCTCATTGTATCAATATGAGCGGCTCAGCATGAGCGGAAGAACCATATACATATAATCGTTGCCCTCCTTGGGCGTGATAACCAGAGGATTGATGCTCTTGTTAAACTTCATGACGATCTCATCATTTTTTGAAATCACATTAAACACGTCCTGAAGATAACGATTTGAAAATCCGATTTCAAGGAAGGTGTCCGGCGGTGTGTCGACCTCAATATTGTCATCAACAAATCCCGCAGAAGTACTGCACGACACATTAAGGTTGCCATCGGTGATAGTAAACTTGATCGGTCCTTTCACAACATCGTTTAAAATCATCAGCGACGCCCTCTTTACGGAGTCGGCAATTATATTGGTCGCACATTCAAGCTCCAGCGCATAAGATGTTGGGATAATGCGCTCGTAATTGGTGTACGCCCCTTCGATAAGACGTGTAACAAGACGGCTGTTATCAATATGGAACACCGCGTGTCCCGGAGCCGCGATTATTTTTACATCATCCTCATAATCGCCGATTATTCTGGCAAGCTCATTAAGAGACTTTTCCGGAATGATCATATCCTTAGGCTCAAAACTGCCGTCCAGGTCCACATGGCGCTGCGCAATTCTGTAGCCGTCAAGCGCCACCATGGTAAGCCCGTCGGGCAGAATTTTGAGCAGCGCGCCCATTCTTGTGGGGTCGTTGTCGGTCTTTGCCGCCGCGAAGGTAGTGGTCTCGATCATATTTTTAAGCACTGCCGCCGGAAGGCTGACCGAATACTCCTCATCCACTAAGGGAAGATCCGGGAACTCATCCGCCGATATTCCCGGAATTTCTATCTTGGCGCTGCCCGACCTGATAACCGTCAGATTATTCTCATCACATTCAACCGAGACGGTGCCGCTGTTGGTAGATGAGATGATCCTCGACAAAAGCTTTGCGCCGAGCACGACCTCTCCCGGCTCCCGAACGTCCGCCTCGATAACCGATTCGATAGCTATTTCCAGATCGTTGCCGGTAACGACCAGACGACCGTCCTCGCGCGCCTTTAAATACACACCCTCCAGCACCGCAAGGCTTGAGCGTACGGACGACGCGCGCGACGCGTCAGAAACAACCGAACTTAATGCGTCTCTGTCACAAATAAATTTCATAACGCTTTCCTTTCAATAACATTGTTCATCCGCTGTCCGACCACGAAAATACGCGGTTTTTACAGCGGATATAACATACTTTTTACACTACAATAATTATAACATAACGGTTTTTTTAAAGCAACAGTTTTTTTAATTTTTCCTGTATTTTTTGCCCGTAAACGCGCCAAAATCACGCGCTTTTTTGTGTCGGTTTTTCAATAAGGCGCATAGCGCCGTCATTCAACGTTTCGGTGGCGGATTGTACCGCCACCGAAAAACGGAAGTGGAACCCGCCACCTATAGAGGCGGGAGACATCTTTCGTTTAGTTATAACTTTTCACTCCTTGATTTATAGGGGCTTAAATACGATTTTTTTGCTGAATAATATTGACCTTTATGAAAATAATGGTATAATAGTAAATAGTAATTTTTAGGAGGTATTGTTTTATGAAATACAGCGATATTACAATAACAAACGACGTTAAATACGTCGGCGTACAGGATTATGATCTTGACCTGTTTGAGGGTCAGTATATCATTCCGAACGGCGTGGCTTACAATTCATATGTGATAATGGATGAAAAAATCGCGGTTATGGACACGGTTGACATCCGCGCCCGCGAGGAGTGGCTTAAGAACCTTGACGAGGTACTTGGCGGCAAGACTCCCGATTATCTTGTAGTCCAGCACATGGAGCCGGATCACTCGGCAAGCCTTAAGGCGGCGGCGGAAAAATATCCCGACATGAAGATCGTCGGCAACGCCAAAACGTTTACAATGATCGGACAGTTTTTTAACATTGATATAGAAAACCGCAAGGTTGAGGTCAAGGAGGGCGACACATTAAACCTCGGCTCCCACACCCTGACCTTTGTAACGGCGCCGATGGTTCACTGGCCGGAGGTCATGGTGAGCTATGACAGCCATGACAAGATCCTGTTTTCGGCGGACGGCTTCGGAAAATTCGGGGCGCTGGACACCGACGAGGACTGGGACTGCGAGGCGAGACGCTACTACTTCAACATTGTCGGCAAGTACGGCGCTCAGGTCCAGGCGCTGCTTAAAAAAGCGGCGGCTCTTGACATTCAGATCATCTGCCCGCTCCACGGTCCGATACTCAAAGAGGATCTCGGACACTATATCGGTCTTTATGACACATGGAGCAAATATGAGCCTGAAAGCCGCGGCATATTTATAGCCTACGCTTCGATCTACGGAAACACCAGAAAAGCGGCTGAAAAGCTCGCCGAAATACTTAAGGAAAAGGGCGCCGAGAAGGTCTCAATTGCAGACCTTGCCAGGGACGACTGGGCGGAGTGCGTGGAGGACGCCTTCCGCTACGACCGTCTGGTTATCGCGTCGCCCACCTATGACGCGGGGATTTTCACTCCCGCTGAGGAGTTCATCAATCATCTTATTGCCAAGACCTACAGAAACAGAAAGGTCGGCATAATCGAGAACGGCACCTGGGCGCCGTCCGCCGGAAAAAAGATACGTGCGGCTATGGAAAGCTTAAACGGTATTGAAATAATCGAGCCTATCGTTACCGTCAGGTCGTCGATGAAGGACGACACAGTTGCAGCTCTTGAGCAGCTTGCCGACGCTCTTTTGAAATAAGGAAGGTATGGACAAGGTATCAACAGTAAAGTGCAAAAGCTATGAGGACGCGTATGAAGCGGTAAAAAAATCCCTCGAACTTATCGGAGGGATCGAAAAATTCGTGAAGCCCGGCGACAGGGTGGCGCTTAAGCCCAACCTTGTGTCAAAACGCGCGCCCGACGCCGCTGTCACAACCCACCCCGAAATTTTAAAAGCGGTTATCAAAATCGTTGAGGACGCGGGCGGAAAAGTGACGGTCGCCGAGAGTCCGGGCGGTCCCTACAACTCCGCTTTGCTTAAGGGACTGTACTCGGTCTGCGGCGTGACGGACGCGGCGGAGGGAACAAACGCGGTTCTGAACTGCGATACAGCGTTTAGGGACGTGCCGTTCCCTGAGGGAAAAACCCTTAAGAAATTCCCGATAATCCAACCTATACTTGACGCGGATGTTATAATATCCCTTCCCAAGCTTAAGACCCACTCGATGACCGGATACAGCGGCGCGGTCAAGAACCTGTTCGGCGTTATTCCCGGAACATACAAGGCGGAACTGCACTTCCGCCTTGACGAGCGGGAAGCGTTCTGCTCGATGCTTGTGGACCTGTGCGAATGTGTTAAGCCGACCTTGGCTGTTATGGACGGAGTGTGGGGAATGGAAGGGAACGGTCCCACCAACGGAGAAAAACGCTTTGCAGGGGTCGTCATGGCGGGCGCAAATCTGCACGCGCTGGATTATGCCGCGTGCAGACTGATAGGCTATGACCTGAGCGATATTGAAACCCTGTCCGACGCGGCGGCGCGCGGACTGTTCGACCCCGACGAAATCGAATTTGTCGGCGAAGATCCCGAACGCATTATGCTCCGCGATTATGTCAAGCCCGAAAGCCACTTTAATCTTCTAAAGCTTTTGTCGCTGCCTCCGGCTCTTAACTCGCTTATGGTTAAAATGCTTGCGTCAAGACCGGAAATAAACGCGAAAAAGTGCGTGGCGTGCGGTGTGTGCGCGCGAAGCTGCCCGCCGAAGGTCATAGACATGGGAACCGGGAAACCGGTTATCGACCGAAAGGGCTGCATCAAGTGCTTCTGCTGTCAGGAGCTTTGTCCAAAGGGCGCTGTTGATATAAAGCGTCCGCTGCTTAACAGATTTATGATCAAGGTATTAAAATAAAAAATGCTCAGCCGGAAAATCCGGCTGAGCATTTTAATTATTACATCAGCAATTTTCGCCGTCCTCGGTCATTGCGTCATAGCCCGTTTCGCCTGTGCGAACCTTGACAACATCGTCAACGCCGTATACGAAGATCTTGCCGTCGCCGATATGACCCGTGTACAGAGCCTTGCTTGCCGCCTTTATTACATCGTTTACCGGTACTCTGCAAACGACTATCTCAACCTTTATCTTAGGCAGCAGAGTAGCCTCTACAGCAACGCCGCGGTAGAACTCGCTCTTGCCCTTCTGCATACCGCAGCCGAGAACATGGGAGACTGTCATTCCGGTTACGCCTACATTGTTCAGCTCGCGCTTGAGCGCCTCGAACTTGGACTCCTTGCAGACAACCGTTACCTTTGTTATCGGATGACCGTCCTTATCCACAGACTTGCCGACATTTTCGGGAACCTTTACAACCGGAACAGCTATAGGCGTGGGAGCCGCTGCCGCTTCCGTCTCTTCCACTGCGCCCTCAGCAACAGCCAGTCTTGACGGCATAAAGTCGGCGTACGCAGATGACATTCCGTGTTCGTGTACGTCCAGACCTTCGATTTCCTCTTCGGCAGTAACTCTCAGTCCAATTGTCTTTTTGATTATCATAAACGTTATAAACATTGTGACAGCTGTCCAGCCGCAAATTGTGATTATACCCAAAAGCTGCAGTCCGAGCTGTGTAAAGCCGCCGCCGTGGAACAGACCGTTCACCTCACAGGCGGGAACGTTTGTGGATGCAAACAAACCAACCGCTATCGTACCCCAAATGCCGTTCAGGAAGTGGACAGCAACGGCGCCGACGGGATCATCGATATGCAGAACATTGTCAAGGAACCATACGCCTAATACCACCAGCAGACCGGCAACTATGCCGACAACTATCGAACCCCAGCCGTCTATCATATCGCAGCCCGCGGTTATCGCTACCAAACCTGCCAGAGACGCGTTAAGACACATCGAAACATCGGGCTTGCCGTACTTGAGCCATGTGAATATCATACAGGTCACGGTCGCGACCGCCGGAGCAATTGTTGTTGTCATAAATATCGAAGCCAGCTGATCTCCGGATGTCGCCGCGGCTCCGTTGAAGCCGTACCATCCGAACCAGAGAATGAAGCAGCCCAGAGCGCCGATAACAATATTATGACCGGGGAAAGCGTGAACTTTGATTTTTCCGCTCTTGTCCTTTGTGAACTTTCCTATGCGGGCGCCGAGCAGAGCCGCGCCGATAAGTGCAGAAAGACCGCCTACCATATGTATCGCGGCAGAACCCGCAAAGTCATGGAAGCCGAGCTGCACAAGCCAGCCTCCGCCCCATACCCAGTGCGCCTCGATCGGATACACGATCAATGAAATAACCGCCGAGTACACGCAGTATGATGAAAACTTTGTTCTTTCCGCCATAGCTCCCGAAACAATTGTCGCGGCAGTGGCGCAGAACACTAAGTTAAACACAAAGTTTGACCAGTCCACATTGGCGTAATCGGTAAATATACCCAGCGTGGGCAGACCCATAAATCCGCCGAGCGTATCCTCGCCCAGCATCAGTCCGAAACCGAGAATGATGAACATGACCGTACCGATACAGAAGTCCATCAGGTTTTTCATAATAATGTTACCGGAGTTCTTGGCTCTTGTAAAGCCCGCCTCCACCATGGCGAAGCCCGCCTGCATAAAGAATACCAGAGCCGCGCCTATCAAAAACCAGATACCGAACATTTCCGAAGTAGCCATTTCAATAATATTGTCCATAACTTATTCCTCCTTGTAAGTCTTGAAAAATATAAAATAGGGGTCTGAAAATAACTTTCAGACCCCTTTGTCTTTTTCGGTAATATATAATATGTTTTGTAAAATTAATTGTGATTACTCCTGAATTGAGAACAGCAGATCGCCGTATGTCGGGAACGGCCAGTATTCTTCCGCCGTGTTCTCTTCCATCTCGTCCGCTACCGCTCTGACCTCGTTCATCTTGGGCAGGATAACGTCCGCATAGAATTCAGCCTGCTTTTGACCCTCAGGCATATCCCAAGCCTTTTTAAGCTCAGCCTCAAGAGCCGCAACAGCTTTGCCGAGCGCAAGCTCCAGCTCGGACAGACGGTTTATTACGCCCTCTTCAAACTCGGTCGTAATGCCGCCGATCTGCTTCTTGGCAACGACCGTGTCGCTGAGTTCCTTGACATACTTGCCGACTGCCGGAGCGATGTCGCGTTTTGCCATTTCGACCGTGGTCTTTGCCTCGATGTTTATAGCCTTGCTGTAATTCTCAAGGTTGATCTCATAACGGGCGTACATCTCATCCTTGGTGAGTATGCCGTGCTTTACAAACAGTTCAACGTTCTTGTCGTCAATAAACATCTTAAGCGCCGCGGGCGTGTTTTTAAGGTTGCAGAGACCTCTTGCCTCCGCCTCGTCTACCCAGCTGTCTGCGTAGTTATTGCCGTTGAAGATAATTCTCTTGTGGTTCTTCATTGTGTCGCGGACTATATTGTAGATCTCAGCTGTTTTATCGTCCGCCTTTTCCAGTCTCTCGGAATAACCGTCAAGCACATCCGCAACCGCGGTGTTGAGAATGAAATTGGGACCGGCTATCGAAAGCGCCGAACCGGGCATTCTGAACTCGAACTTGTTGCCGGTAAAGGCAAACGGCGACGTTCTGTTTCTGTCGGTCGTATCCTTGGCAAAATCAGGGATAGCGTCGATACCCGAATTCATAACCTCTTTCTTCTTATTCTTAAAGTTGCTGTCATCCTCAATCGAATCAAGCACCGCCTTAAGGTCGTCGCCCAGGAACATCGAGATGATAGCGGGCGGAGCCTCGTTTGCGCCGAGTCTGTGATCGTTTCCGGCTGTCGCAACCGAGCTGCGCAGCAGATCCTGGTACTTGTCGACCGCCTCGATAACCGCGCTTAAGAACAGCAGGAACTTCGGATTGTCGTGAGGGTTCTTGCCGGGTTTGAGCAAATTCTCGCCGGTGTCTGTGGAGATCGACCAGTTGTTGTGCTTGCCGCTGCCGTTGATGCCCTCGAATGGCTTCTCGTGGAGCAGGCACTTCATGCC